>JAEYSJ010000121.1 GCA_023434855.1 Bacillota bacterium
TGAAGCAGTCAATTTAAATAAATCATTGATTAACAATAGAACGGATTTTTCATTTGAAGTGCCAACTTATGAACAGATGGTTATTGAAATGAGAGACTGGATATACAGCCATAGAGAACTATATCCACATTATTTTAAATAAAGCTAGAAGAGGAAGAAAAAATGTGTAAGATGAAGATTATGACAATTGTTGGTACACGCCCGGAGATTATCAAATTATCAGAAGTAATCAAGAAGTGTGATACATATTTTGACCATTTACTAGTGCATACAGGACAGAACTACGATTATACATTGAATGAAGTTTTTTTCGAGGAATTGAAACTTAGAGAACCAGATTTTTACCTTGGCGTAGTCGGCGACAATTTAGGTCAAACTATGGGGAATGTTATTGCTAAATCTTACGAACTCATGGCTGAGTGCAAGCCTAATGCATTATTGATGCTTGGAGACACCAATTCGTGCCTAAGTGCTATAGCTGCTAAGAGACTCAAGATCCCAATTTTTCACATGGAAGCCGGTAATCGATGTTTTGACGAAAATCTCCCGGAAGAAATTAATCGCAAGATAGTGGATCATATTAGTGATATTAATCTCTGCTATACTGAACATGCAAGGCGATATCTTAACGCAGAAGGTATAGCAAAAGAACGTACATATGTTATTGGCTCACCTATGTCTGAGGTCCTAACTAACAATATAGATAAGATACGAAAGAGTAATGTGTTGGATATGCTAGGACTTGAAAAAGGAAAATACATTCTTCTTTCGGCACATCGAGAAGAGAATATAGACAATGAGGCTAATTTCTTTGCCTTAATGAATGCGGTAAATGCAATGGCAAAAATTTATGATATACCAGTTATATACAGTACCCATCCAAGAAGTGCCAAATCTATTGCTCAGAGAGATTTTAAATTCCATTCAAATGTGCGTAGCTTAAAACCCTTTGGCTTTTTCGATTATAATTGTCTCCAACAAAATTCATTTTGCGTTGTATCTGATAGTGGTACTTTACCCGAAGAAGCATCTTACTTTAAATTCCCTGCAATATCGGTGAGAACAAGTACAGAACGTCCTGAAGCCCTTGATAAAGGAAACTTCATCGTTGGTGGTATTACTACAGAGGAAGTTTTGCAGGCTGTAGATATGGCAGTGGCAATGGAGCGCAATGATGATGTTGGGACTGATGTGCCAGACTATGTTGATGAAAATGTTAGTCTAAAGGTTATCAAGATAATACAAAGTTATACTGGAATTGTAAATCGGATGGTTTGGAGGAAGTTCTAACAAGAACAAATTTATTGTATGAATAAAATTAATTGGCGGTTTTTATTCTACTCATTATTTAAGATAAAGAGGTAAAAATGTACAAAATAGCAGTAGCAGGTACTGGTTATGTCGGCTTGGTAGCAGGAGTCTGCTTTGCAGAAGTAGGCCATCATGTTACTTGTGTAGATATCGATGAAAATAAAGTCACTATGATGAAACAAGGCATCTCCCCGATTTATGAAGCTGATCTCGAAGTGTTAATGCAAAAGAACTATGCTGCAGGCAGACTGACTTATACAACCGATTATAAAGCAGCGTATAAAGACATAGATGCCATCTTTATTGGTGTAGGAACTCCAGAGCAGCCGGATGGTTCTGCTAATCTCTCCTATATTGCAACAGTAGCCAGGCAGATAGCAGAGACTGTAGAAAAGGATTGTCTTTTGGTAGTGAAATCGACAGTTCCTGTTGGCACAAACGATAAGGTTGAGCAGTTTATTAAAGACTTTTTAGTTAATAACGTGAAGGTGGAAGTCGCATCTAATCCAGAGTTTCTGGCTCAGGGAACTGCGGTATATGATACATTGCAGGCTGCTCGAATTATTATTGGTACTGAAAGTAAATGGGCAGAAGAACTGCTTATGAAGATATATGAGCCATTTAATTTGCCAATAGTTTCAGTAAATAGAAGATCAGCAGAAATGATTAAGTATGCATCTAATGACTTTCTCGCTCTCAAGATCTCCTATATGAATGACATTGCTAACCTTTGCGAGCTGGTCGGGGCAAATATTCAGGATGTTGCCAAAGGAATGAGCTTTGACGAGCGGATTGGTAGTAAGTTCTTAAATGCCGGTATTGGCTATGGCGGTTCATGCTTTCCTAAAGATACGAAAGCACTGGAATACCTGGCAGCCCAAAATGGATATGAACTGAAAACAGTAAAGGCCGCTATCGATGTAAATACTGCTCAAAAGACGATGCTGTACAAAAAAGCCTGCAAACGGTTAATTACTTTCAGTGGCTTAAAGGTGGCAATTCTCGGACTCACTTTTAAGCCAGGGACAGATGACTTACGGGAAGCTCCGTCACTTGCCAATATTCCTTTACTATTAGAGCAAGGTGCAGATATCTATGCTTATGATCCGGTAGGGGGAGAGAGCTTTAAAAAGTTATATCCTGAGGGGGAAAACCTGCGAGGCAGCATACAGTATTGCAATAGTGTTGAGAACGCTTTGGAACAAGCAAATGTTTGCTTTATTTTTACGGAATGGAATGTTATCAAGAGCATAAAGCCTGAGCGTTATAAGCAGCTAATGCGGACATCGCTAGTTTATGATGGAAGAAATATTTATGATGTTGAAGAGATGAAAGCTACCGGAGTGGAGTATTACTCCGTTGGCAGGAATTAAAGTAAAATGGATTCCGGTATGAGGAGAAAGATATGCAAGCAGTCTATCCGACACTCGATACAGAAAAAACATACTTGATTACTGGTGCTGCAGGATTTATCGGCTATTTCTTATCTAAGAAACTGCTTGAACAAGGCTGCAGTGTAGTTGGTATTGATAATGTTAATAGTTATTACGATGTGAATTTAAAATATGCCCGTCTGGATCTGCTCAATCCGTTTGAAAAATTTACTTTTATCAAAGGTGATATAGCAGACAAAGCAATGTTAAATGTGGTTTTTGAAAAGTACAATCCTAATATTGTAGTTAATCTTGCTGCTCAAGCTGGAGTACGTTATTCTATTGACAATCCCGATATCTACATCCAAAGCAATGTAATAGGTTTTTTTAATATTCTAGAAGCTTGCCGCTACCATCCGGTGGATCATCTTATTTATGCATCGTCTAGTTCCGTTTATGGCGCAAATACGAAAGTGCCATTTGCTGAGTCTGATTTTGTGGATAATCCCGTTTCGCTTTATGCGGCTACGAAAAAATCAAATGAATTGATGGCGTACACCTATAGCCACCTTTATAACATTCCGGCTACAGGCTTGCGGTTTTTCACGGTCTACGGTCCAATGGGCAGACCTGATATGGCCTATTTTGGGTTTACACAAAAATATTTTTCTGGTGAGCCTATTAAAATATTTAATAGCGGTGATTTTGCAAATGACCTCTATCGGGATTTCACCTATATTGATGATATCGTTAGCGGGATTGAGCGGCTTATTGGCAAAGCTCCGGCCGGAGGAGGGAAAGTTCCTCATCAGGTTTTTAATATAGGCAACAATAAACCTGAGAAACTGATGGTATTTATTGAAACTTTGGAAAAATGCTTAAGCCAGACTATTGGTAGAACCGTAATCTTTGAAAAGATTTTTGAACCTATTAAACCGGGTGATGTACCTGCCACATTTGCTTCAACCGATTTATTACAGCAGGCAGTTGGGTTTAAACCAGAGACTAAGATTGAAGACGGATTGCAGCAATTTGCGAATTGGTATTGCGAATATTATCAAGCAGACTAATAATATGAAAATTAAGAAATTGGTACAGTAGATTACCCCGATTTTACGATAACTATCAGAAACTTGCCAGGGGAAAGTTTCTGATATGAATAGGAAGTTAAGGCAGGTGCACTATGATCCAAAAGAAGATTCGCAAGGCGGTTATTCCTGCTGCCGGATTGGGGACACGCTTTCTCCCGGCAACCAAAGCCCAGCCTAAGGAAATGCTTCCAATAGTCGATAAACCGGCTATTCAATATATTGTAGAAGAAGCTGTTATGTCCGGAATTGAAGAAATATTGATTATAACTGGTCGCAATAAAAAGTCGATTGAAGATCATTTTGATTGTGCTTTTGAGCTTGAACATACGCTAAAAAAACAAGGGAAATACGATTTGCTTGGGTTGGTACAGGAGATCTCCAATGTTACAATTCATTATGTCCGGCAAAAAGAAGCAAAGGGACTCGGGCATGCTGTATTATGTGCAAAACAGTTTATAGGCAATGAGCCCTTTGCCGTACTACTAGGGGATGATATTATCGATGCTCAGGTACCTTGCCTGAAGCAGATGATGGATGTATATGCCGATTGTCTTGGCACTATCTTAGGGGTCCAGGAGGTTCCTCTGAATAAGGTATCGAGCTACGGTATTGTTAAACCATTACCGGTGAAAAATAATATTTGGAAAGCTGTTGATCTGGTAGAGAAGCCTTCGGTAGAAGAAGCGCCATCGCAATTGGCGATATTGGGACGATATATTATACAGCCGGAAGTTTTTGATTTACTCGAAGATACTGCTCCAGGCCGAGGCGGTGAAATTCAATTAACGGATGCTCTGAGGCGACTTGCCGCTAGCAAACCGGTGTATGCCTATAACTTTTGGGGGCGCAGGTATGATGTAGGTGATAAGCAAGGCTATCTGGAGGCAACTGTTGAGTTTGCACTTAAACGTCCTGAACTGCGTGAAGAATTTTTGAAATATCTGGTAAATAATATTGGTCCGTTAATTATGAGCAATCAAGAAGCTGCTGCCGGCAGAGTAAGAAAATAACCAAAATCCTCATCTTGAAACAGATGAGGATTTTTTCGAAAAAGGGGTTCGGGCAAATCGTGTTGAAAATAAAATAAATTGATAGTATGAGATGATACGATATAGAGTAGTTATCAAATCGGGTTAGTTAAAAATATTGAGGAGAAGTGTTGAATGAAAATTGTTATATTAGCCGGCGGAGGTGGAACCCGCCTCTTTCCTTTATCACGGCAAGGATACCCTAAGCAGTTTCTTAGGCTTGGCGATGAGAAATCCTTACTGGCGCAGACAGTGCAGCGTTTTTTACCGGTAGCTGACGCTAAAAATTTAATTATTGTAACGAATAAAGAATATCTTCATCATGTGCAGGCTGAGCTGAAAACGTGCGGAGCTGAAGGTGCGCATATTCTCCTGGAACCGGTTGCCAGGAATACTGCTCCGGCAATCGCCTTGGCAGCGCGGTATTGCATAGATCAGCTAGATTCCTCATCTGACGAAGTTATCTTAGTAACTCCTGCAGATCACATTATTCGACCAGTGGCTGATTTCTGCAAAACTGTAACTTTAGCAGCTGAAATGGCAAGCCAGGGCAAAATTGTTACTTTTGGAATTAAGCCAAATAAACCTGAGACTGGCTATGGATATATTCAGGCTGGAGAATCTTATGGTAATGGCTTTGTAGTAAACTCTTTTCGGGAAAAGCCGGATGATGAGACCGCTAGACAGTATGTAATGTCGGGAAACTATTACTGGAATTCCGGTATGTTTGGGTTGACGATTAGCTGCCTGCAAGCGGAGTTAACGGCTTTTGCTCCAGAAATTGCTGCGTTAGTTGCTAAGCCCTGGACAGAAGTGGTTGAAAAGTTTGGCGATATGCCGAGTATTTCTATTGACTATGCTGTAGCTGAAAAATCACAGAATGTAGTAATGCTTCCGCTAACGACGTATTGGAATGATATAGGATCCTGGGATGCAATCTATGATGTTTTGGATAAAGATGAGAATGGCAACGCACTCGAAGGCGATTGCTTATTGGTAAATTCAACCAATTCGTTGGTGCTTGGCCACAGTCGTTTGATTGCCGGTATTGGTCTTGAGGATCTTTTAGTGGTTGAGACTGATGATGTTATTCTGGTTGCTAAAAAGGGTGAATCCCAAAAAGTCAAAGACCTAGTAGCTGAACTTAAACTCAGAGGTCGCTCCGAAGCAGATGTGCCAACGACTGTTCACCGCCCTTGGGGCAGTTATACCGTACTAGGTGAAGGCCCAGGCTATAAAATGAAGAAGATTGTTGTTACGTCAGGTGAACGACTTAGCTTGCAGATGCATTACCATCGCAGTGAGCATTGGATTGTTACAGCTGGCTCTGCCAAAGTAACAATTGGTGAGCAAGTTCAAATGGTTCACGAGAATGAAAGTGTTTTTATCCCTATGTCTACAAAGCACCGTTTAGAAAATCCAGGCAGAATACCGTTGGAAATTATTGAAGTGCAGAATGGAAAGTATTTGGAAGAAGATGATATTGTCCGCTTTGATGATATCTATGGGCGAGTATAGTTGTAGTAGGGGGATGATATTGTGTCGATTTTCAAAAGAACGGCCTTTAAAGCCTATGATATTCGTGGCAAAGTGCCCGATGAATTAAATGAAGAATTGACCTATCGTATTGGTCGCGCGTATGCCGAGATACTAGGAGCTAAGAAAGTTGTTGTTGGCAGAGATGTTCGTTTATCCAGCTCTTCTCTTGCCACAGCATTGATTCGTGGAATAACGGATGCAGGCTGTGATGTTGTGGATATCGGACTGTGTGGTACGGAACAAGTTTACTTTGCCACCTTTCATCTAAAAACAGATGGCGGTATTATGGTCACTGCCAGTCATAATCCCATGGACTATAACGGTCTGAAGCTGGTCAAAGCAGGCTCAAAGCCGATTAGCGGTGATACAGGTTTACGGGATATTGAGGAAATGGCGGTGACCGGTAACTTTTTGCAGCAGCTGCCGGAGCAAAAGGGCGATGTCATTCCCGCCAGTATCCTGGATGAATATATTCAGCATTTGCTAGGATATGTGGATGTTTCGCAATTGAAACCGCTAAAGATCGTTGTTAATGCTGGTAATGGCTGCGCCGGTCCTGTGCTTGACGTATTGGAAAACCAGCTGCCTTTTGAACTGATTAAAGTGTACACTGAACCGGATGGAACTTTTCCTCACGGTATACCTAACCCGCTTTTGCCGGAGAATCGGGAAGCAACTGCAACTGTTGTTCGTGAGACAGGTGCTGATTTGGGGATTGCCTGGGATGGTGATTTTGACAGATGCTTCCTGTTTGATGAAAAGGGCAGTTTTGTTGAAGGCTACTATATTGTAGGCCTACTGGCTCAGGCTTTTTTAACCCGCCAGCCAGGCGCTAAGATTATCTATGATCCTCGTTTAACCTGGAATACGGTTGAGCTTGTTGAGCAGTTCGGCGGTATTGCCGTTCAAAGTAAGACTGGTCACGCTTTTATTAAAGAGCGTATGCGTAAAGAGGATGCCGTTTACGGCGGTGAGATGTCCGCTCATCACTACTTCCGGGATTTTGCCTATTGCGACAGCGGCATGATTCCTTGGTTGCTAGTGACAGCTGTCATGAGTGCAGCTGGTAAGCCTTTGTCAGTACTTTTGAACGAGCGTATGGCTAAATTTCCGTGCAGTGGTGAAATAAATCGTACTGTAGCCGATGCGAAGTTGGTTCTTCAACAGGTCGAAGCGCATTTTGTAACTCCCTTATCCAGGGCTGATCGGACTGATGGATTAGGAGTAGAATACGATAACTGGCGCTTTAACCTTCGTACCTCTAACACGGAACCCGTTATCCGGTTAAATGTAGAGTCAAGGGCCGATGCAGCGCTTATGCAAACTAAAACAGCGGAATTACTTGCTTTCATAGATCAAATAAGATAATAAAAATCCGGGCCCTGAGCCCGGATTTTTATTTTTATTTCTGCTTTAAAGCGTTCTTAACACGATAAGACGTCAAAATCAATCCCAGATAAGCAATACACTCATCAAATTCCTCCATGACAGGTAGATGCAGTTGCTTTTCACCTATCCCGGCAATTACCAAGGCCAGAACGGCAATTACCAGTTCACTTGTCGGAAATCGCCGCTTTTTTAAAAGTTGGTAAGGAACTTTATACAAGCCGTATTTGATAGTTGCAAATAGCCAAACGAGTATGATAATTGCCAGTAGTGGGTTAACAATTGCGCCATAAGGAAGCTGGGCTAGTGAGAGAAAAGTGGGTCCTTCCGCGGGATCAAATCCACTAGGATAAAACACGCGTCCCCAGCTCAGTTCTCTGCCGATCATAAGCAGCCAGAGCGGCAATGCGCTGGCTAGAAAGAGAGTGGCTGATGAGTTATCGGTAGCTTTAGCATCCTGATACCATTTAAAGTTTAGAGCTAAGCCTACTAATAATATGACAACCTGCAGCCATTCGAGCAGGTTGTTCTCCCAACCCCATGATATTGGCAGATAAGGGCTGATAAAATACGAGGCTAATACCCCTGCTAATAAAATCCATTTAAAAGGCAAGTCGGGGCCTCCTTTCTATACAACAATTTGACTGGATAGTCGGCTTTAAAGAAAGCGATGGGGCAATATAATGGCATTACGCTGCTCTAGAGCAACTTTTACGCGATAGGCTGTAAGCACCAGGGAAAGATAAGCAACACATTCAACTAGTTCTTCCATAATTGCTTTATGAAGATGTTGTTCAGCAATATAAGCGGTGACAAAGGACAAAACTACAAGAATAAATTCACTGGTTGGGAAACGCCCTTGACGAAACAGTTCATACGGTATTGCGTAGAGCTTGTACTTAATAACAGCAAACAACCACGAAAGGATAATAATAGCCAGTATTGGATAAACAAACTTTCCATATGGAAGTTGAGCAACTGAAATAAAATAAGGTCCTTGAACAGGATCAAGTCCGGCCGGATAAAATACCCGTCCCCAACTGAGCTCACGCCCGATCATGAGCAGCCAGAGCGGCGTTGCCCAGACAAAGAAGCGGGCATGGTGAAAACGTCTGGATGTTATTGCTTCCTGCCACCAGCAGCCAGTTAGGAGTAGGCCGGCGGTAAGGATTACTACTTGTGACCATTCGAGAGGACCGTTTTCCCAGCCCCAAGTGAGTGGTAGGTGTAAGTCGGCATAATAGGAAAAAGCAACAACCACCAATAAAGGATATTTAAGTAAAGACACGTTACAACTCCTTTCTAATAAAAACTGAAAATAATCTGAAAATCACAATACCTAATTCTATCACTAACTGCTTTATCCGACAAGCTCAGTCGGAATGGATTTCTGAGTTAATACCATCTAATTGCGGCAATGCCCAGATACTCTTTAATTGATAGGGCAATATTTGTAAGGGCGCCGCTAGACGGAACGAAATCAAACCAGGATACAAGGCTGTGAACATTAGCCTGATAGTCGGTCGGCCAGGGGACTGCCGTGATGCCTGCCTTTTGAAACTGCAGTACCGCACGAGGCATATGAAAAGCTGATGTGACCAATATAGGCTGAATCAGGCCATGGCAATCAAGCAGCTTTTTGCTGTATTCTGCATTCTGTGTTGTATTGAGGCTTTGGTTTTCTACAATAATTTTTTCATTGGGAACGCCAAGGCCTAAGAGGATAGTACGGGATATCTCCGCTTCCGTACCGGTCGTCTCCAGCACTTTGCCGCCTGATGCTAGAATAGGAAGCTTATATTTATGATAGAGCTGGGCAGCGGTCAGCAAGCGGTTTGCGGCATAGCCGCTGAGGTGTCCGTGCCCGTCTATATTAGGTGTATCCATGGTTGCACCACCGCCTAGCAGGACAATCACATCACCGTTGAAAGCCGCCGGCGGTGAGTAACGCGCCTCGAGGGAGCGTATGACGGGATCGGCAACAGCTGGAATGGTACATAGGTAAAAAAGAATAGTGATGACACACAGTATACCAGCGTTTTGCCGTTGGCGGCGGAAAAGCCGGGCGGTAAGGGCAAACAGCAGGACAAGAAACAGTCCTGGTGGAACGAAAAATGTACTATAAATAACTTTCAGGACATAGAGCATAGGGTCACCTGCTTCTAATATATTGATTGAATTTTACTACAGTGAGGAAGGGTTTTCCAGCTTAGAAGGCAAATAGTGTAGAAAATGAAGTAAGGTACTAATCAAAGCAGAGAATGATAGGAGCGTGCAACCATGTCAGTCCTAACACTTTCTTCCGGCTTTACCTTCGATTACACCAACCTGTACGGCGATGGCAAAGTAACTGCTGAGGATTTTGCCATGATTGCAGACCGGATGGACGCTGCTCACCGGGCTATTGAGCACATGCGGTCAACGGGTATCGTGAAAGGTCATCTTTCCAAGGACGGTCAGCCCGAGAAGGTCTTGTTTACCCAACTGCCTTATATCCAAGAGGGGCATATTAATTCGCCTGAGGTTATTGAGCACTTACAAGAGTTTGGCAGATCGTTGCTTTACAAGGTAGATACGGTCGTTTCTTTTGGGATCGGTGGTTCTTTTTTAGGTAACAAAGTCTTATTTGATATACACTGCGGTGATTTTTATAACTTTAAATCAACAGAAGAACGGCAGGGCTACCCCAAGCTGTATTTCAGCGGCAATAATCTTGATCCACGGCGTACCGACGAATTGATCGGACATATATGCCGGGAGGCACAGTTAAGGCAAGGTAAACCATACCGGGTAACCCTTATTGTTATTTCTAAATCCGGCTCAACCTTGGAGACCATGGCTACCTTTATGGTTGCCTATGAACGGTTAAAACAAACGCCTAACCTTGAAGTAGCTGTTGTTGCCGTGACTGACCCCGCTGAAGGAACAAACGAGACACTGCTTCATAAGCTCGCGAGAGAGCAAGGCTGGCCGATGTTCAGTGTACCGGACGGAGTGGGAGGGCGCTTTAGCATCTTCTCTGAAGTTGGACTGATTACCGCAACCTGCATTGGCTTTGATATTGATGCCTTTCTGGCAGGGGCTAAAGGTATGGACAAAGCGTGCCAGACGGATGACATCAGACAGAACCCGGCACTTTTAACGGCAGCTCTCAAGTATCTCGGTGCTGAAAAGTATGGCCGGGATATCGAAATATTTATGCCCTATGGAGACTATCTGAAATCGGTATCCGAGTGGTATATTCAGCTGCTGGCCGAACCCCTCGGCAAGCGGGTGAATCGTGACGGGCAGGAGGTTTTCTACGGGCGGACTCCCGTTGCTGCCGTAGGTACTACCGATATGCATGCCCAGACCCAGCAGCATCAGGATGGCAAACGCAATAAGATTGTCCAGTTTGTCCGTGTTGCAGAGTGGGACACTGATCCGGTAATTCCTAACTTATTTCCCGATACTGCTAAATTAGCCGAGATTGCCGGGATCAGCTTAAGTCAGGGTATGGAAGCTGCGCGGCAGGCCAATGCCCAGGCCTTAGCGGGCGATTGCCGCTTCAATGCAACTTTTACATTACCGAAGCTAAATGCTTATCACCTGGGGGAACTGCTGTATTTGCTTGCTTTGTCGGTCGCCTATGAAGGCGAGCTGGCCAATGTGGATGCTTTCGACCAGCCTGGTGTTGAGACGTATAAACGCATTCTGGGGCCAAATCTGCAAAAGCTGAAAAATAAGAAATAGAAGATGGAGCGAATGGGTATCATGAAATTACGAATTTTAGCGACAACTCTTGCGGCCTTGCTGCTTGCCAGCCCGGCAGTCTTTGCGGAGCATGATTTTGAACAAAAACAAGGCTGGCTTTTTCCCACTATTGGAGCTGGCAGGGGAAACTGGGAAGCCAGTGTGGGGTTGTTCGTGTGGTCTGATGAATTCAAGGCCCGTAACTTTCAACTGCGTTCTGAAGTGGATTTAGGTCCGGGTCTCCGGCTGCACAGCATTGTTCGCACCAATCGTGAACAGGATACATTAAAAGGTTTTTCACCGATTTTGGATGAAGGCTATTTGGAAGGCTTTGGCTTTAAAGAGAGTAAAAATGGCACGTTAAGTGCCAGTCTGCGCATCGGTAATGTCCGGTATCTGCACTTTCCTTATCCCGATTCTATCGCTGTTTTTGACCAGGTGCCAGGCATCTCTGATTTAAAAGGCGGCGCCAGAACCGGCTACAGCGGTGAGCTGCTAACCCTGGATTATAAACACAA
>JAEYSJ010000159.1 GCA_023434855.1 Bacillota bacterium
TTCCGGAAGTCTTCCATTCCAATTTGGGCCTGATATTGCAAAAACTCTTTCCTGTGTGCCGGTCGTGCGCGCTCCTAAAGACGCGAACACGTTGGTCCAGGGATCGAGAAGTTCCATAAGGTAATACCTGCCATAAGTGTCCGGAACATGCAATATGACAGGCTCGCGGCCAAGTTCCAGCCAGGCCATGGAATAAAGTGTATCAACATTAGGCCTGACTATTGTGGTGTACCGGGGATCAGGGAAAGTTTGTTCATGTAAGAACTGATTTAGGTGCATTCCGCCGGCCAGCATAATTTTTTTGGTTGCGTCAAGCAAGACAAGGGGATATCCATAGATATATACATCAATTGCCATGAAATTCAGTGCGGTCTCATAAGAATCATTCGGAAGGATAGCAGGACAATCGGCGTTATCCAATACGCCTGAGTTATATGACCGGTTTTTATTCATGCAGTATCCATCCCTTTATAAAAGAATTCTTTCTATAAATCATATTCATACTATAATACAAGGGTAATTATCTGGAGAAAATTCCAATGGAATATGCAGGTTTTTTTCTTTTCAATATAGAAAACGAATAAATTAAGCAGTAATTTAACCCTGACAATATAAGATACATGAGTGTGGAGTTTGTGATATATACTAATAAAATTATTGCAGTGTAAAATCAGAGTCGGGAGTGAGAATGTGACAGCGGTATTGTTATTAATTATTGGCTCGGCCATTCTTGCAGCCATGATAGTATGGCAGGTAAAAACTGTACCGGCAGAAGCGGGCGCAGTTTTTAAGTATAACCTCTATATTCTGGTTCCCATCTTTATTGCCAATGTAACTTTAGGGATTGGTTTTATTAAAGCCCATGAAATATTCAAAAGTATGCCGATAGTGTCGGTTATGCAGACGACAATATACTATTGTTTTCTTATTTCACTCAGTTATTTTATTTTAGGGGAGAAGATAGAGATTAGCCGTCTGTTTACCGGGTTTGCGTTAATTCTCGCCGGTATTTATGTTTTAAAGTAAGTTGAATAAAATACAGGGGCTGCGTTGAACCAGTTTCAGCGCAGCCCCGTATTTTCCTGAAAAATTTTTCCACTAAAAGATAATACTAAATAGGCAGATAATATTGACTTGGCACATATGGCGTTATAAAATTTAAATATACTCTAGGGGGGTATAGTATAACAGGGGAAATGAGTATATGGGGAGGTGATGGCTTGCTAACAGATAAAGAAAAAGGTGAGTTAAAGCAGCGGTTGAAAAAGATTGGCGGACAAATTAACGGCATCGAGAAAATGCTTGATGAAGGACGCTATTGTATTGATGTAGTGCAGCAAATTCTGGCGGCGCGGGCTGCGTTAAACCGGGTGGCCCTGATTATCCTGGAGAGTCATGCCAAAAGCTGTGTAGTTACAGCTATCAAGGAAAATCGTGCCGACCAAAGTATTGACGAGTTGATGGATGTTTTGAAGCAGTTTACTAAATAAATTATTAAAAGGCAGGACATTACGTTCATAGCGAAAGGATGTGGTAAGTATGACTGAAAAGGCTGCAGGTAGCAATTTGCGTTCCGATACCCTGAAAATCGGCGGCATGTCTTGCGCCGCCTGTGCAAATCGAATAGAAAAAGGGTTAGGAAAATTGGCCGGTGTAGAAAAAGCGGCAGTAAATTTGGCCACCGAAAAGGCTACCGTTACTTACGACCCAGGGCAGATAAGTTTGCCGGAGATTTTTACCAAAATAGAGGCCCTTGGTTTTCAAATAATAAAAGAAAAGGTTGATTTCAAAATATCCGGTATGAGCTGCGCCGCCTGTGCCGCCAGAATTGAGAAAGGCCTGAAAGGATTACCGGGTGTTTACAATGCTGTTGTCAACTTGGCAGCGGAAAAAGCATCAATTGAATACAACCCTGCTGAAATCGCTATTGGTCAAATACAGGAAAAAGTCAGGAAACTCGGCTTTGAAGCCCATAATATAGCGGATACCGGCGACATAGACCGGGAAAAAAAAGCGCGGGAAAATGAAATCGGCAGGCAGCGTTTCCGGTTGATCCTTTCTGCTACACTTTCTTTTCCGTTGCTATGGGCCATGGTCTTGCACTTTTTCGGCATTATGGGGCCGGTAGGTGATATTTTAATGAACCCCTATCTGCAGTTCGTGCTTGCTACGCCGGTACAATTTGTGGCCGGGTGGCAGTTTTATCATGGGGCCTATACTGCTTTGCGTAATGGCAGTGCCAACATGGACGTGCTGGTAGCTCTGGGGACATCGGCTGCCTATTTCTTTAGTATTGCCAATGTGTTAAGCGGTGTACATGATTTATATTTTGAAACCTCGGCCATTCTTATTACCCTCATTCTGTTAGGGAAGCTGCTTGAAGCAACTGCCAAAGGCCGCACGTCAGAAGCAATAAAAGCGCTGATGGGCCTACAGGCTAAGACGGCCCGGGTAATCCGGGCAGGCGAAGAAGCAGACGTCCCAATAGAGGCAGTACTGGTAGATGACATTATCATTGTCCGGCCTGGTGAAAAAATTCCGGTGGATGGTGTAATTATCGAAGGGACATCAACAGTAGATGAATCTATGTTGACTGGTGAAAGCATTCCTGTTGATAAAAAAGCAGGTGATGAAGTAGTCGGCGCAACGATTAACAAACTTGGCACCTTTAAATTTAAAGCCACGAAAGTAGGCAAAGATACCGCCCTTGCTCAGATTGTCCGGATTGTGGAGGAAGCGCAGGGGTCCAAGGCCCCTATTCAGCGGTTCGCTGATGTCGTTTCAGGCTATTTTGTGCCGACAATAGTAATAATCGCAGTATTAACTTTTCTGGCATGGTTTTTTGTGGTTGATCCCGGCAATTTCTCGCGGGCGCTTGTTAATTTCACTGCCGTCTTGGTTATCGCCTGTCCTTGTGCATTAGGACTGGCAACACCTACTTCCATTATGGTGGGAACAGGTAAAGGAGCAGAAAATGGCATTCTTATCAAGGGAGCCGAGCATTTGGAAAATGCCCACAGGCTGACCACTATTGTTTTGGACAAAACAGGTACAGTCACGAAAGGCGAGCCTGGTGTTACTGATGTCGTTCCACTGACAGGCATTGCCGGATCCGATCTGGTGAAACTTGCCGTACGGGCGGAAAAAAATTCAGAACATCCCCTTGCTCAGGCGATAGTTAGATATGGCCAGGAGCAGGGAGCAGCAGTCATTGATCCTGACACTTTTGCAGCCATTCCGGGATATGGCGTGGAAGTTACCATTGACGGCCAAAAAATCTTAGTCGGCACACGAAAACTAATGCGGGAGAATGCTGTTGCTATTGAGGCCGTGCTTCCTGCGATAGAACGGATGGAGAACCAGGGCAAAACAGTTATGCTAATGGCAATCAACAACCAAATGGCAGGTTTATTTGCCGTAGCGGATACAGTTAAGGAGAATTCCGCGGCGGCAATTGCTGAATTAAAAAATCTAAATATAGATGTATGGATGATCACTGGTGACAACGAGCGTACAGCCCGGGCTATTGCCGAACAGGTCGGTATCACCAATATTATGGCTGAGGTTTTGCCTGAGCATAAAGCGGAAAAGGTGGAGGCTCTTAAACGGGAAGGCAAAGTAGTGGCCATGGTCGGAGACGGGATTAACGATGCTCCTGCGCTGGTGGCGGCTGATGTTGGTTTTGCCATTGGCACAGGCACAGACGTTGCCATTGAAGCTGCTGATATAACGTTGATGCGCGGCGATCTTCGCGGTATTGTTGCTGCAATTAAGCTGAGCCGGGCGACTATGCGCAACATCAAGCAAAACTTGTTTTGGGCACTAATTTATAACTCTCTGGGCATTCCCTTTGCGGCAGTCGGTTTCTTATCGCCGGTAATCGCCGGCGGGGCGATGGCTTTTAGTTCTGTTTCTGTTGTGATGAATGCTCTCAGGCTAAAACGGTTTCATCCATAACCAAACTGGTTTTGAGTGTACCATTATATTAAGGAGGCTGCATTATGAACATAATTATCGAACCCAGCGCACTGGCTTACATTCAAAAAAAGAATCGTGGCATGGCTGTCACCGTCAATGTTATTACCCGTCCAGTAAGCTGCTGAGTAGGCGGTGCTGTGGGTGATTCCCACCTCCCATCCGTGCGATTGGGAAAAGCTGAACCGGGAAAGATTCAAAACTACGAGAAAGCGGTAATTGACGGCGTTGAAGTTTATTATACCGACACTGTGCCGGCAAATTATAAAACCATTAAAATTTATATTGAAAAGCTGTTCTTTTTTAAAAGCCTTGCCATCGCTGGTGAGAAGTAAACTTTGTTCAGTTAGAGCTGGCAGTGAGATTTTTTGGGGTTTAGGCTCTTGCAAGAGAACATCCCCTCTTTCATAAAAAAATTAGACGTATCCGTGCTGTATATCGGCCGGACTACGTCTAATTTTTTTATGAAATAGGGAAATGCGGTCAGTAGCGAATCTACAAATCAAAAAGAAATCTTAACAAGCACTTAACAAAAATTAACAAAGACTTTATTTTTCAGTAAGAGATAAGCGATAGAATTATACTATATAAACTGATTGGAGGGATTACTGTGCAAATACAAGAAGGAAAATATACAGTGAAACTTGCTGAGAATTCTCACGAGAAAGAACAGGTATACAAACTCCGGCATAACGTTTATCATAAAGAACTGAATTTCATTGGCAAGAATGCTGAGTGTGAACAGGACTATGATTGTTATGATGAAATATGTGACCATTTGATTATTCGCGATGAAGAGGCGAACCGTTGTATCAGCACATTCAGATTTCTGCCAGGTAAGCGGCTGCGGGGACATGACGGTTTTTATTCCGAGCAATGGTTTGATATTGGCAGGCTAAACCGTCAAAGAAGCAAGGTTCTTGAACTGGGGAGAGCATGTATTGATACCCAATACCGCAATACAAAGGTATTTAAAATGTTATTTTCCGGCTTGGGCGCATATATAAAGCTATATCCCCATGATTATTTGATCGGTCTTACGACAGTGTCCTTTGACTCGAGGAAGGACATTACAATGATAGCAAAATATTTAATAGATAAGAAAGTCGTTAACCTGACTTTTGGCATAAAGCCTAAAAAGCATTTTGCAATTGATGAAGCTATAGGCTGCACTATGGCAGCAGCCAGTGAAAGGGAAGTTATCAGCAAGATGTCAACGCTAATGCTGGCATACCATAAGTATGGTGCCGAATTTGTCAGCGAGCCTTCAATTGACGTAGACTTTAACCCTCCGGTAGTCGATTTCTTTACAATTTTTAATACCGAGAAATATCCAAAATGGGTATCATGAATTCAACCATAAAGTGTAATTAGAACTCGAAAAATAAAGAGGTCAACAATAATGAAGCGTATTCTGTTTCATGCCATGCGTTTTAAAAGAAAAATATTGGGGCTGCTGCAAATCGCAGCAGCCTATGTCATCGTACATTGGTTATTCAAGAACGGGGCTGAATTAAAGGTTGACCGCAGTGGTATTCAGGGAATAAAGCCGCCGTTCATTGTATTGGGAAATCACACATCTAATTTTGATCCGGCCCTGGTGCAATATGTTCTATCACCTTATACTTGCTATTTTCTTACCTCAAACTACTATTTCCGGCTGCCTGTTGTGGGGGAAATATTAAATATTTTCGGCGCTATTCCTAAAATACAATTTTATCCTGACATGCGTTCAGCGCGGAGGGCGATAGAGGCTATTTCCAGGGGCGATATTGTGGGGATATTCCCGGAAGGACGCCGCTCAGTTGACGGAAGCAACTGTCCGGTACCCGATTCGGTAGCGAGATTGATTAAGAAATTCAAAGTTCCGGTTGTAACAGTCACGACCAACGGGGGATACTTTGTCTGGCCCCGTTGGTCTCCCTTTATACGGCCGGGTAATGTGGCAATGGTTGCCAAGCAGCTTCTCACAGCAGAAGAAATTTGTAAATTGCCAGTTACGGAAATAGATAATGTTGTTCGTCAAGCTTTGACATATAATGATTATGATTGGAATCGCAGCGCTCGTATGCATTATCGCCATAAAAATGCAGCAGAGCAGCTTCACCTTATTTTGCACCAATGTCCGCGGTGCCTGTCCGAGAGAAGGATGAGAAGCAAAGAAACCAGGCTTTACTGCAGTGTATGCGGTAATACGGCAGTTATGGACGAATATGGATTTTTACAGCCGCTTGATAGTGCAAGTGCTGTTTTTGACACTCCGGTTGAATGGAATGCCTGGCAACGCCGGAATATGCTTAAACTTTTGCTGGATGACGACTTTCATATTCACGCGAAAGTAAAGGATTTACGGGTTGCGGACAAATATTACGGTGCTTATCGCAGTTGTGGGAACGGTGAGATTACCCTCAAAAAAGATGGTCTGTATTTTCTTGGTAAAATTGACGGACAGGCGGCTGAACTCTTTTTTCCCTGCGAGTTGATGCCTGCGATCTCCACTGAGTTTAAATACGACTTTGAGGTTTGTGATAATATAAACGCCTGGTGGTTCTTTCTTGAAGAAGAGCAGCAAACCGTCCGGCTTGAGTCTGCCATATCCCTGATTTATGAACAGAAAACAGGCCTGAAAGAAAAAATTTAAATCAATATCTGAGGGGAAAAATGCTATTTATTATCAGTCCGGTATAGAAAATATGCTCCGAAAATGAAGCCAATAATATTGGGCAGCCAAGCCGCCAAAATTGCGAGAATTTTACCGCTCTGTCCTAATGTTAGCGCCCAGGTCATGATGACATAATAAATAAATACAATGAGAATGCTTAGCCCCAGGCCGGTGGAAGAACTTGACCGGTTCCGTGATAAACCAAGCGGACTGCCAATCAGGCAAAAGATAAAGGTGGACATAGGCAAAGCAAGACGTTGATGTAATTCAACCTCATAAATATTTTTGACGATTTCAAACTGACTCAGCATTTTTATCTGCTGTTTCAGTTCTTTTATTGTCATTTCTTCAGGTCTTTTTTGTTCCATCCCAATTTTTTGCGGTGACCTGTTTATTGGCAGATAGTGAGACTCAAACTCCATTATCCGCTGACTATCGCCGCTTAAATCATAAAGTACTCCGGAGTATAGCAGCCATCCGCCTGATTTCCACACCGCTTTCCGGGCGTTTTCCACAAGGACCTGCCGGTCATTCTGAATTTCCTGCACGGTGACGTCAAACATGCTGGCAGTTGTTTGATCAAATTTACGGGCATACGTCATGCGGACGCCATTATTTTCAAGGTGGTCGATGAGAATTAAATGATCTTGGGATTGGGGATGGGTATTGCCTTCGATTTCTGTACGTATAAGGGAATTATAGGATGCAGTAGCCGCCGGGACAATAGTTTCATTGATCATAACTGCACAGCCGGCAGCCAAGAAGGCGAAAATTATTACCGGTAATACTAAGCGGAGAAAGCTTTGCCCACTGGCCCGCATGGCGATGATTTCGCTTGAGCCGGAGAGCCTGCCGAAACATAACAGCGCAGCTAATAGCATTGACATAGGAATAGTAATAACGATAACTCCTGGCAGGCTGTAAATAAACAGTTTTGCCGCTACCGTTTCGGAAGCTCCGTATTTGCTCATGTACTGGGCAATTCGCCACATCGTGCCCCCGCCGATAAAGACAGTGGAAAAAGCAAAAATTCCAAACAAAAATGGTCTTATCAGCTCTTTTATAATATAAATATCAAGTATACGCATGATTAATTCGAGAATCTATTCTGCAACATAAGATTGTTGCACCCCGATGATCCGCCTTTCTACAGTATCCTGTTGTTTAATTACAGCTGCGTCGCTATGTCTGAGCCATCTAACAACGAGTCCCAAAACGAGAATGATACCCAGCACCACCCCGGCCGTTACCTGAAAGCCGGTATGCCAGTCAGTTTCAACCCGAGACCAGGATATGGCAGCTGCACAGCCATACCACAACCACGTAAAGCGGGGAAAGAAAAGGCTGAGCAGAAAGGCCATGCCGAAAGCATGGGTGGCATGCCCGCTGGGAAACCCGCCGACCTCTCCGTTTGGCCGAAGATACCATGGGTCAATTTTGAGCAGCTTTATTCCCTGTACACAAAACCAAACCAAAAAGTCTAACGCCAATGTTAGTTTAATTACACTGCTCAGTTGTTTGCGCTGGGCCCAGCCGATAATTAGCAAATTCGAAATAATGAGAAAAAGATCGTTCCCGGTACTGCCGATAAAATTGGCAATTGACCAAATTGTATAGTTACCTGACTTGTGCATAGTAAGTACCAGTAAGATTGTTGCCAACCCCACAAATAGGGACATTACTACAGATTTACTATAACTATCCTTACGATTTACCATAAATATTAATTCTCTCATCTTTTTCCCCTCCCTACCTAATCAACATTACTGTCCATACGGCAACGGAAATGTGCCATTAAAGCCTTTGGCATAAAATACCGCCACTTCGAACTCCGGTATGCCATACCGTTTGATCGCTACTGTTCCAATTGGTGTGATGGTTGTAAAATAAGATTGGTAGACAGATAAAGCGTCTGTTATTATTGCTTTGCGGCCAATAATAAGGACATCGTTTTCTTTGAGTTCAGCCTGATTATGCATAAAAGCAAAATGGTGGGGTTCATTGCTAAGACACAATACCGGAAGTTTACCCCCTAAGGCATAATCAATCTTGCCGGCATCAATCCAATTGGCGGCAATGACACCTTTAACATTGGCATTAAGAAGGCCTGTTTGATTAAGATAAACCGGTAAATCATGCCAGTCCAATGCTTCAGTTGTTGGATCACCCTGTGTAAACAACTGCGGTGCCTGACGCAGCCATCCGGTTGCAGTATGGCTGCCAAGCAGTAAAACAATAATTAAGAAGGAGCAAGCAGAAGCAATTAGCCAGACACGCACTAGCCGGTTTTTCTGCTCCAGCCCGTCAGCTATAGCACGGCCGAGTAAAGGCAGTGCCAATAAATAGCCAGGCGCCTGCCAATGAAAAAGTCCCTGGCCCCCCCACAAGGTGGCAACGGTAAAAACGGCGATTGGTCCTATCGCCAGACAGCATAAAAACCATTGCTTATTTTGCAATGAACTTTTTACATGGTCAGGACCGGCTGTAATTCCTCTAATAAGCACCCACACCAGCGGGAGCCAGATCCAGGGCAGCACCCAGGCTGCCTGGCCGGCGATATTGGCCAGCATTTTTATGGGGAAAAATCCCTGGACTGCCCCTCTACCGCCTTGGAACAAAAAGGATACCCAGTTATGGTCCTGATTCCAGATGATTACCGGTAAAAACACAATACCGGCAACGGTCATTGCCAGATAAGGACCAAATGTTAACAATTGGCCGCGGTGGTGCTTGCTTGTAAGCATAAAGATAAAACTGCCTAATGCCAGAAAAACAGCGTGATATTTAGCCAGCATCGCCAGGCCTGCCAGCATTCCTGCGGCAATCCACAGCATAAGCGACGGATTTGCATTTGATGAAAAGAATAAATCCACCAAAAGCAAGGTAGCTGCCAGCATGAAAAACATTAGGGGCCCGTCAGGCAGGAGCCAACTGCCGGTGCTAAGGCTAAAAACGGCAGAAACATTTAGAATTAATGCTGCATATACGCCAGCCCATTCTCCGAAGAGTTTAGTGCCTATTCGATACATCATCCAGGAAGTACCGGCAAACATTATAATAAACGGTAAACGCAAAATCAGCTCATTTTCACTATTGAATAAGTGCGTGGTCAGCCAAATGACCCAGAAATGCAAGGGCGGATGGTCAAAATAACTAAGGGAGAAAACACGGGCGACAGAAACAACATAGGATTCGTCAACACCGAGCCCGATCGCTCCCGCCAGAATCAAGCGTAATAAAGAACTTGCCATAATGATCAGCATAACGGCATAGTGCGGCGAAATATAAGCCATTAAATTTCTCCTTTAAGCAAAACTGGGCGCTATTGACGCACCAACGGGGTTTTCGGGCTGACAAAGGTGGTCCTTAACGCTGAAGTCTGCAGGCGATTTTTGGCAAGTCGCAATTTCCACACCATTATGATGGCTTCCAAAAAAATTTTGTGGGACATTTTAGAATTTCCTTCAGCCCGTTCTGCAAAAATAATCGGTACTTCTTTAATGGTAAATCCCTTAAGAAAAGCACGGTATGTAAGTTCGATCTGAAACGAATAGCCGTTGGATTTTACATCATCCAAATCAATTTGCTCCAGTACTTCACGGCGAAAGCACTTATAACCGCCGGTTAAATCCTTAAAGGGCAGCCCCAGGATTACCCGCGAATATACACTGCCGCCCCGGCTGATGATCCGCCGGATTATATTCCAGTTGGTAATGCCGCCGCCGGCAACATATCTGCTGCCAAGTACCAGGTCGCAGCTATCCGCTGCTTCAATAAACCGCTTTAAATATTGGGGATTATGCGAAAAGTCCGCATCCATTTCAAATATGTATTTATAGTCTTGTGTCAGCGCCCATTTAAAACCGGTAAGATAGGCAGTACCAAGCCCCAACTTGCCACTGCGTTCGATTAAAAACAGGCTGTCCGGGTATTGCTGTTTAATAAGCGTCTTAACTAGTTCCCCTGTACCATCAGGGGAATTATCATCAACAATAAGGACATGGATATCCGCCACTTCCCGGTACACAAGGGCCAGAAGCTCAGCAAGGTTGCTGCGTTCATTGTAAGTGGGTATTATAACCAGTTTCATAAGGTGTCAAAGCCTCCTTTTCTTGCTTATCCCGGTTCTCGGCAAAAGTAATCAGATAGTTCAAAACAAAGTTTAAACCGCTGGCCATGCCAATCGCTACAAGTTGCGCAATCATTGAATCTATCTTAATAGATTCAACCAAAAACTGAAGAATAAAGAGATTTACTCCCAGATTAATTGTGCTGATTATTAAAAATAGCAAATATTTTTTGGGGGTACTTTTGTCCTGAGCCCGGTCTTTAAATGTCCACAAAGCATTCCCCACAAAATTATTGGTAACGGCTGCAATGAAAGAACATCCTGCCGCTGCCAGATAACTGGCATTCAGGGATGTCAGAGTGATATAAACCACCATATTGACACCGACACCTGATAGACCGACAAGCGCAAATTTCAATAACATTTTTATCAAGAGACTATCTCCTCTACCTAAATCTTTATAGCTCAAACATGACGCGTTTTTCTTTTTCTTGTAAATGCAAATCTTTCTAAGACTTAAATGCCTCTTCTCGTTTATTGTATAATACCTATTAATGCGTACAAGGCAAACTGTGTTAACTTTAGGTTAAATTAGCATTTGCTAAAAACAGACAACGTCTAATATTTGGCAGAGCATCTTTTTCTTATCCGGTACAGGATGTTTGGTGTTAAAGGGAGAATTTAGCATGTACTAAGATTTTGGGACGATTGGCAATTGGTTTATCGAAATCAAGTGAGGGCTGGGATTTATGTTGTTATATGCAGTTGTTTTTATTAATGTAGCTTTCATTTTGTACACGCTTGCGGTTTTGGCCGAAAAATTTCAAGGTGAATTAAAGCCATGGCATTTACTTGTTTTCTGGCTTGGGCTTGGCAATGACGCCGCCGGCACATTGTCCATGGAAGAGATAGTAAAACAAAGTACAGCTGTTACTGGCAGCGGCATTCTTTATTCTGAGCCTTTACACGCAAGTTTTCATACTATGACGGGTTCAATTGCACTGGTTCTGATGTTGTTTCATACATTATGGGCTACTACAGTATTAGTGAAACACAATACAACGATGATGAAAAAATTCCATAAGCTTAGTTTCTTGGTTTGGCTAATATGGCTAATACCATTTATCACCGGTGCCATATTTCATTATGGTGCAGGAGTTTCAGTTTTTACAAAATAGTGGAATCTATTATATGTAGGGCTTCCAAAAGGAGAAGAGGTTTTATATGCGGTCAACTACATTATGCTTTCTGGTGAAAGGTCAGCCGGTACACTCTATATTATTGGGTTGGAAAAAAACCGGGTTCGGCCGGGCTAAATATAATGGTTTTGGCGGGAAGATTGAAGCCGGGGAAACTATTGTTCAGGCAGCCGTAAGAGAATTGAGGGAAGAATGCGGAGTATGCGTCACCGGAGAAAAATTAGAAAACGTAGGGCGGTTGGAGTTTATTTTTCCGGCAGAGCCTGAATTTGATCATGATGTACATATTTTTCTGGCCCGTATTTGGCAGGGGGAGCCACAGGAGACTGTGGAGATGAGGCCTTGCTGGTTTACAGCAAGCGATATTCCTTATAAACAAATGTGGGCTGATGATATCTACTGGCTGCCTAAAATTCTGCACGGGGAAAAGATAGCGGGTAC
The DNA here is from genome assembly GCA_023434855.1 of Bacillota bacterium. The sequence goes on from JAEYSJ010000159.1 coordinate 12,347, forward strand.
GGTGGTTTTTCAGGCAAATAACGAGGATATAGCCGAAGTACATATCGGCAGGCAGTCGTAAAATCTGTTTAGTCCGTAACTTTTTGGATTCATGTTATTTTTTTTATGGGACAATAAATAAAAGTGAAAAAAGATAATCTTATCAAGCTAAAGGATGTGAATGGAATGAGCAGGCTAAATAAAAGAATTGGGTTTATTGGCGGCGGGCAAATGGCGGAAGCAATAATAAGAGGACTGCTTAGATCTGGATTATGTTGTACAGAGGATATATATGTTATGGATATTCTGGAATCGCGATTAGAATATCTGAAAGAAATGCTGCAAGTAACGAATATCAGTAGTGACAGGAGAACTGGCTATAATTACTTAGTTACTAATTGCGATATTATTATCTTGGCAATAAAACCGCAAGTGCTGAAAGAAGTTCTGGAATGTATAAAAGGGGCAACCTGGCATGAACAGCATTTAGTGATTTCAATAGTGGGAGGAGCTAAAATTTCTGCCATTGAAAAATACCTGCCGGATATTCCTGTAGTAAGAGTGATACCAAATACACCAATGCTTGTAAGTACCGGTGCATCAGGGCTGGCTTTGGGGAAAAATGCCGTTCAGGAGCATGGTGATTGTGCGCTGGATATCTTCCGTACTTTAGGAATAGCCTACTTGGTGCCTGAACAGTTAATTGATCCCATAACTTCAGTAAGCGGCTGTGGGCCAGCTTATGTATATATGCTGATTGAGGCAATGGCCGACGGTGGTGTTGAAATGGGGCTTACACGGGAAATGGCACAAAGATTGGCTGCCCAGACGGTGATGGGTGCAGCGAAAATGGTCCTGGAAACAGGCGACCATCCAGGCAAGTTGAAAGACAATGTTTGTTCACCCGGGGGAGCTACTATTGCCGGGGTCAAGGCACTTGAGCAATATGGATTTAGAGGAATTGTCATAAATGCCATAGGAGCCGGAAAGGTACGTATGGAGCAGGTGGGAAAGATGACCGAATAAATGATTTGAAGAGGAGGAGGGGAGAAGAGTGGCAAAAATCAGAAGCACTGATGAACCTGTCGGCAGGATGGCTAAGCTCATGGCAGAGCTATATTATTTTATGGCAAATGAGATGGTTGACAGGATGGGAGAAGAAGCGGGCAAAGAGGCCATCAGAGCTGCCATAAAAAAATTTGGTGAAGCAAGATTAAACTCAATGTATGAAGAAGCCGGGGAACGCGAACTTGCAATAAATTATGAAACCTATCTGAAAGTCAGGGATATGCCGGGCGTTTCTTGGGAGAGGGACCCTGACAATCCCAGCGACATAACATATTGTCCCATGCAGGACATGTGGGCAGGGCTGGGAGATCGGGAATTGGGCGCAATATACTGTGAGATAGATGATGTACTGTTTAAAGGCTTCAATGCTAAATTAGACCGGCCGCTTTGTAAGACTAATGGTGATAAGTGCTGCCGGTTTATTGTTAAAACAAATAACGGAAAGGCTAATTACTAATTTTTTCAGAGAAAAATAATAATGTACGCATGAAAAGGCAGGCTGCTACTGGCCTGTCCTTATTTTGTTATTAGGTTCTTGCTGTTTTAAGAAACCTATGAGTATCGATTATGGAAAAAAATAATAAAAACGGTCATGGTTAGTAAAAAATGCGACGCAGCATGGACTTGTAGGAAGAAATCGAGTGACAGATAAAAATTGCTAAAGTGTATTGACAATTGCCTGCAATTTATTTACTATATGAGTATATGTACATATAACTAATGAGGAGTAGAATATGAAATTAGTTAAAATCTTTAAAGTCTTAGGCGACGAAACAAGAATCCGTATTCTTAATCTGCTGAAAAATTCCGAGCTTTGCGTCTGCGAAATAACCTATGCTTTAGACGCTACACAGTCAAATATTTCCAAACATTTAGCAAAACTTAGTGACACTGATTTCGTAATTTCATCGAAAAAGGCACAATGGATATCCTATAAAATCAACCCAATCATGTTAGAAGAATATCCATTTATTCAAGTTATCTTGAAACAGGAAGTGGAAAAAATCCAACAATGCCAAGAAGATTTGGTAAAATTGGCTGAATGCCAGAGTAAAGGAATACCCTGCGAGTGGTAAAAAGCTAAAATCAATCTATTGCACCGGAAAGAAATAATCCGGCAATTCCCAATGAGGTTTAACGAAGGAGGATTATCTATGTTCGACTGGGTACAGAGCCTGGCTGATTGGCTTGTGTACAGTGTTTTTGCGGTACAGGAGGGAAGTAAATTAGGAGACGCTCTTAATTTTTTCATTTATGATACGATCAAAATCTTCATTTTGCTACTGATTATCATTTATATTATTACCTTTATCCGCAGCTTCTTTCCGCCAGAGAAAACCCGGGAGATATTATCAAAAAAGAAAGGCAGTACGTTTCTTGGGCATATCCTCGCCGCGTTATTAGGAATCGTTACCCCTTTTTGCTCCTGCTCAGCCGTGCCGCTGTTTATCGGCTTTGTTGAAGCCGGAATTCCGCTTGGTGTGACCTTCTCCTACCTGGTAGCGGCTCCCATGGTTAATGAAGTAGCGTTAGTACTGTTATATGGTTTGTTTGGCCTTAGAATTTCTTTAATTTATGTTGTTTCAGGCGAAATCATTGCCATTATAAGCGGCATTATTATTGGCAAGCTGAAACTTGAAAAATATGTTGAGGGTTACGTGTATGAGCTGAGTAATAACAATACTGAATTAGATCTCCCTGAGCCGACCATGAAAGAAAGGCTTTACGATTCGTGGATATTTACCAGGGATTTACTCAAGAAGATATGGCTATATGTTGTTATCGGTATTGCAATTGGCGGTTTAATGCATGGGTGGGTGCCGGCCGGAGCGTTAGCTAAGTATGCGGGAGCGGATAATCCCTTCGCGGTATTCGTCGCTGTTGCCATCGGCATTCCGCTCTATGCAAATGCTGCCGGGGTAATTCCGCTTATTAGCGAGTTAACACGGGCAGGGGTAGCAATGGGAACAGCACTTGCCTTTATGATGTCAGTTACGGCACTAAGTATTCCCGAAATGATCATACTGCGCCAAGTATTAAAACCAAAACTGCTGGCGATTTTCGTAGGTATCGTTGGTTGTGGGATATTGTTCACCGGTTACTTGTTTAATTACTTACTATAAAATAAGGAGGATGCTATTATGCAAATCAAGATTTTAGGTCAGGGCTGTTCAAAATGCACGCAGCTTTATAAAGAGGTAGTCAAAGCCGACCAGGAATTACAAAGTGGAGCCGAAATCATCAAAGTGGAAAACATGAAGGAAATTGTGAGCCATGGTGTAATGAGAACTCCTGCCTTGGTCATTGACGGCGAAGTTAAGGTAGTTGGCAAAGTGCCTACTATTGAAGAGATTAAAGAATGGATAAAAGCGGCGAGTAAGTAAGTTGTTCATCGCAGCTTCTATAAAAATATAAAAAGGGAGAGAATGTAAATGAGAATGTTGGCTGAATTTTTCCCCGAGTTCGTCGAAAAACTCGACGAAATTGACCAGCTTTACCAGGAGAAAAGGACAATTGACGAGAAAACATATCAATTTATCTGTTTTGCGCTTTCCATTAAGGCCCGGTCAAAACCGTGTGTTCTCAAACATTTTAAGGGAGCGTTAGAGGCGGGAGCAACGGTTAAAGAACTGTCTTACATCTTTGCGCTTGTTATGCGCGAAGCCGCTGGTGCCGATGACTGCTGGACACACGACGTACTTGGCGACTGGCAGGAAATTCTGGCTGGAAATGTAAGCTGCGATTGTAAAAAGTAGTATTGTTTTATTTTTCTCTCAGGTAATACAGCTCTCATACCGCACGGTACGGGGGCTGCTTTGCCAATAAGAAAATTTTGATGGGAGGAAAATCAAATGGCAGAAAATGACTTGAATTTTGAACAAATATTTGCCGTCTTTCAACCAAAAATTTATCGTTATCTGGATAGACTGGTAGGCGTAAATGACGTTGAGGATTTAACCCAGGAAGTTTTCATCAAAGTGGGAAAAGCTTTAGACACCTTTGAAAATCAATCACAATTATCTACATGGATTTATAGAATTGCTACAAATACGGCTATTGACAAAATGAGAAGTCGTTCTATTAAACCAGAAACTGCCTATATAAGTTGTCAGCCGGAAAGAGAGCCAAATGATAGAGATATATGTTCTTGCCAAAAGCCGCTTTCCATTGAAGAGCAGGTTATTCGCAAGGAAATGAATGAATGTATCCAAGGTTATATTGCGATTCTTCCCGAAAACTACCGGACAGTTATTGTGCTAAGTGAAATGGAAAAACTTAAAAAGAGTGAGATTGCTGTAATACTGGGGCTAAGCGTTAGTACGGTAAAAATGCGGCTGCACCGTGCAAAGCAAAAATTAAAGGAACTGCTTTTGGCAAACTGTAATTTTTACCGCACGGAATGCAACGATTTGGCCTGCGAACCCATTGGACCCACCGTAAGAAAAATAAAGCCATTTATTGCTAAAAAGCACTGACTAAAATAGCCGGTGCTTTTTTTTTGCCCAAAGTTGCTTTTCAGTGTATCCTTTTCCGTTTATTTTCGTCTATAGGGTAAGGAGGTGATTCTGGTTTTGTTTGATAGATTGCCTGTTATATACCGGTAAAATAAACGACGGTGTCGCTAAACTATGGAAGCGACAAGAATTTATTGGGAGAGTGATAAAAATGAGTCATGTTCAAACAGCATTAACTTATTTTAAAGAAGGATGTTCCTGTTCTCAGGCTATATTCGCTGCATATGGACCACAACTGGGAGTGGACCGGGAAAACGCCCTGCGAATTGCCAGCACATTCAGTGGTGGCATGGGCCTAACCGGTGAAACTTGCGGTGCAGTGACAGGTGCCTTAATGGTGCTTGGTTTAAAGTATGATATAGCTGATGCTGATGCAAAAGCCAAAAGTATACAGCGGGCCAAGGAATTTTTAAATAAATTTAAAGCCTGCTATGGTTCCAATATCTGTCGTGACTTGATGGGTTATGATCTGAACACGCCCAGTGGCCTGGCTTTTATCAAAGATAATAAGCTTAACGAAACTCTATGTCCAAAGTATGTGCAAGCGGCGGCGGAGATTTTGGAACAAATGTTGTAAAAAGCCCGTATGGGTTTTTACTTCAATGCCAGAGAGTACAATTTCACGGATCAATTTTTATCCGAATTAACCAAGCGTTTTTAGGTGTAAAAAGAGGGAGGTTGGTTTCATGTCAAGATGGAGCAAGGTTAAAGTCATTCCCTGCAGTGGTATGGGGAAAGTGAATGGACTGATAGCGCGGGAAGCGGCAATTTATACTGTCAGCCATCTTTGCCTGGAACAGGCTGATACGACATGCCTGTCTTATATCGTTACAGGTGATACTGCAGCTGAGGCTATTATTGACAATCGGCCCTGCATTACCGTTGACGGCTGTCCCAAAATGTGTGCGGCCAAAAGTGTGGCCACCTTAGGCGGCGATGTCAAGGAAGAACTTAAAATTTTTGATATTATGAGCGAATACGAAGGGGTGCAGCCGGGTACCGCTACGGAACTGACAAATGAAGGCTGGACCATTGTAGAAAAAATCGCTGACAGACTGAAAAATCAGATTCAAAAGATTATCAGCGAGGAGAGATAAACAATGGATGTAAAAGAACAAAAAATTGGTGTGGTATGCTGCAGCGGTGAGGAATGCACTGGTGGCACTATTTCCCGGCTGGCTACCCGCAAAATGATGGATGATTTACGACCGGACAACACGGTAACTATTTGTGTGCCATTATTCTTGGCCGGCGGCCAGGAAGAAAGGCCGTTTGCGCAAAGATTTCCGACTATTGCAGTCGACGGTTGTGACAAAGTCTGTGCCAAAAAAGCCATTGAAAAATACAGCGGCAAGGTAAGCGGTGCTGTTTTGGTGCCCGACCTGATTGGTAAGGATATAGCCGAGGGACCGGTTTTATCTACCCGTGATCTGACGCATGAGCAGCAAGTGATGGTTGATAAGGTGGCAGCGGCAATTACTAGACAGTTTGACGCAATACTGGATGCCAACCGTCAGGCGCAAAGCGAGAAGGCGAATACGTCTTGCGGCTGTGGCTGCGGCGGTCATGCTGAAAGCGGCGATACAAATAAAGCAGGAATGGCGACATTTCTTTTTAAACAAGGCTTGTCTTGTTCCCAGGCGATTTTGGCGGCATACGGATCAAAATTAGGGTTGATTCCGGAGCTTGCCATAAAAATGGCCAGTCCATTCGGCGGCGGAATTGGACGGCGGGGAGAAACTTGCGGTGCTGTTACGGGAGCATTGATGGTCTTGGGACTATTACATGATATTAAAGATTCCGGGGCAAACGCCAGAAGCATTTCGCTGGCCCGGGAGTTCATGGACCGGTTCCAATCGCGTAATGGTTCGGTTATCTGCCGGGATTTACTCCAGTGTGACTTAAATACACCGGAGGGTTTGGCAAAGAACCGTGAACAGCGATTGAGTGCAAAATTATGTTCTAAGTTTGTTCAAGATGCCGGTGAGATCGTTGAAGAAATGATTGAGGAAAATATTGTTTCCGAAACTAAAGGACAGGAACAGGATAAAAACGTAAGCTCGTCCTGTAGTTGTGGCTGCAACTGTTGAGGGAAATTTGGCCGGGTGAGGATAAGCTCAGCATTGTATTCTTTACAAAATCATATAAAAGCATTTAATTGAGAGCAAGTGTATTTGTAGATCTGTTGCGTAACAGTTAAAAGATAAATAATAGTTCGGACAGGGAGAAGGTAATAATGTCAATCTATTTAGATAATGCGGCTACATCATTTCCTAAGCCACCGGTAGTATTAGAAGCGATAAGCGAATATATGCTTGAACACATCATACCCAAGGTGAAAAAAGAAATTACTTGTTTATCAGGAATATTGTCTGGCCAAAAATAACGAATAATATCGGAGGGGATTGTATGGCAACTTTATGTTCACGGTGCGGTATTGCCGAAAGCCAAAATGATGACAAGAGATGGTGCGTAAGGTTCCAAATTGAAGTATCAGAAGGATCAAAGGATGCTAAGTCGGAATGTTATTATTTCATCGAAATCCAATTTGACGCTGGCGAGCCATTAACTGCTAAGGAAAATCTTATGCTGAAGGAAAGCGAACTTGCCGCAAGAAGCATGCGAGGGCCCATATAATATTCAAAACAATTGGTGCGTTTGTCATCGCATTAATTGCTCAAAATAGTTTTTTAGGTCGGAAAGATTCTGTACAGTTTCTTCGAATGGTAATGGTTTCTTGGACAACTCATTCTCCCAATTTTCATTAAATAAGAGCTCCAGCAGATGAATTACCCTGGAGCCTTGGTCAGAAAAATTGGCGCGGCAGGTAGCGCAATAAACAATTAAATCCTGATGAACTTCCTTCAATGTGCGTTTAGCTACCGTTGCGCTGTATTTATCATCTACGACAGCGGCCATTCCACCTCTTCCGCAACATTGGGTAATATTTTTAGAGTGCTCAATTTCTTCAACCGTGTAGCCCAAACCGATAATTAGTTTTCGCACAGCTTCCTGTGTCAAGTTATCCCAGCGCGATGCACAGGCATCGTGAATGTTGAACACATGAGATTCTCCGAAAGCTATTGGAAATTGGAATTCACTAAGTATCTGGTAAAGAGAAACAACACTAATACTTTCAGGCAGCATGCTTCTGAATAATTTTACGCAAGAAGGGCAGGCGGCTATAATGGTTTTTGCTTCGATGCTTCTAACACTTTGAATAACGTCCAGAAGGATGTCACCCGAAACCTTTTGTTCGCCAATTAAGTGTGCAGGAGCTCCGCAGCAGCCAGTTAATATGCCGATGCCAGGAAATTGTTCCTGCAAGAATGAGAATGATTTTTTAACCAGGTGTGGTGAATTAAGCGATAGGGAACATCCGGGGAAAAAGATTAGCTCTGCTCCCTTTAATTCCCCAAAATTTTCCCGATTACTACGAAGGACAGTCTTGTTTTCTGTAGACACATAAATTTTCTGTACGTCATCAAGCAATACTTTGTGGCTTTCACTTACGCCACCGTTTCGGTTTACATATTCTTGCCTTAATTCCAAAGAAAGTGTTCCGATATTTAAATTCACTGGACATACTTCCTCACACAGATTGCATAAATTACAGGTAAATGTTGTAGGAATGTGATCTCTGAGTTCACCAGTGCGGAATTTTTCTGCAAGATCTACGGGAGATTTTTTGCAATAATTGCTAAGATACTCGCACTTTTTTACGCAAGTCCCGCATTGGAGACATTCTTCAGTTATTTTTTGTAATTCATTGCTCATAATAATTTCACTCCTTGTTTTTTCCAAAAAAGAAGGCTGAAAAAGCTCCTATTCAGGTGCTTTTTCAGCCTTCAAATTCTTTTGATCAGCTAAATATTTAATTGTGTAAAATTTTAGCAAACGATAACAATAATGTCAAGATGTGTACAAGTCAAGATGTATACGAGATGCACGTATTTAAGATGCGCGTTTTCTACTACCAAAGACCCGGTCATGTATACCGGTATGATTTTGGATAACGCTATTCGAGGAGGAAGAAAGCTGCTAATACCGGCGGAATTGCAGGAGAGATTGAATAATGGCGAAGAAGTCCGGATTATCGACACTAGGGTAGCGAAACAATATGAAGAAGCCCATATTGAGGGCGCGATAAATATTCCGCTAGAACAACTTAGGGCAGCACTGGATTCATTGAATAAAGAATCAGTTACTTTCACGTACTGCAATAAAGGAGTAACAGGGAATGCCGCCCAAAACATTCTACTTAATCATGGTTTTGAACAAGTATACAACCTATCAGGCGGGTATAAAAATTATGCAAAGAATATCGAAAAATAATAAATATGGAAGTAATTAATTCCTTAGTTATCCGAGCATCCTGCATCCAGAAAGTTTTTTTCGATATTCTATCAAAAAGCGCATTGACATATATGAGTAAAATTGAATATAATCATATTAGGAAGCGCGTGCTTTTTCAATGGAGATTTAGGCAGATAATAATAACAACATTACCGGTTCAGAGGTGGGACTATTGGATACTGTAGAAGTGCTGAAAGCATTGGCTGATGAAACGAGGATTCGAATTCTGAATTTGTTATACAAAGAAACCTTGTGTGTATGTGATTTGGAAGAAATATTAAGAATTAGCCAGTCTAACGCCTCGAGGCATTTAACGAAACTCAAAAATGCCAAGCTGATTGCCAGTGAAAAGCAGGCCCAGTGGGTGTACTATCGTGTTGATGAAAAAATACTTAAGACATGTTCTTTTTTCAGAGAGCTGTTGGAACATGAACTGGGTAAAAGTCCCCAATACCAGAAAGATTTGGCAAGGCTGAAAAAGTACAGAGAACGCGGCGGCTGTTGCGAACGGACGGTTAAGATTGATGATGAGTAAAAAATATTAATTAGTATATGTATAAATTCAATTATAAGCATATAATGGCCATAGCGGCAACTATATAAAATATTTCAAGAGTGTCAAAGAATCTTTAGTTCAGTTCGTCCGGCCGGGATGGGAGTAAAGCAAGATATAAAGGAGGTGGTTTCAGACCATATTTGCCAAATACGTCAGGGTAAAAAAAGAAGAGGTGAAAACAATGACACAAGTAGAACCCAGATTATCATTTCTGGACAGGTTTTTAACACTGTGGATTTTTCTTGCGATGGCAATTGGAGTTATCGGGGGATACCTTTTTCCGGGGATTGCCGGCTGGCTGGATAAAATGTCGATCGGCACAACTTCAATTCCAATAGCTATTGGTCTAATTGTCATGATGTATCCGCCTTTGGCTAAAGTTAAGTACGAAGAACTGTGCAAGGTTTTTCAGAATACAAAAGTATTGGCGCTGTCCCTTGTACAAAACTGGATTATCGGCCCGGTGCTGATGTTTGTCCTGGCCATATTGCTATTGCCTGATAAACCTGAATATCTGGTAGGTCTTATTTTAATTGGCCTGGCCCGTTGTATCGCCATGGTTATTGTGTGGAATACCTTGGCGAAAGGCGATACCGAATATGCCGCTGTATTAGTGGCGTTGAATTCAATCTTTCAGCTAGTCTTCTATTCAATTTATGCGTACTTATTTATAACAGTTATTCCGGAGTGGATTGGCTTTAAAGGTATGGAAGTCCATGTATCGATGGCAGATGTGGCGTTAAGTGTTGCCATATATCTGGGCATACCATTTGTGGCCGGCTTTTTAACAAGAACATTCCTGCTGCCGGCAAAAGGACGGGACTGGTATGAGAATAAGTTTTTACCCAAGATTAGTCCTTTGACTTTGATCGCTTTACTGTTTACTATCATAGTCATGTTCTCTTTAAAAGGCAACTACATCGTTACCCTGCCAATGGACGTAGTGCGTATTGCCATTCCATTGCTGATTTACTTCCTTGTGATGTTCCTGGTATCATTCTTTCTTAGCTGGCGTTCCGGTGTTAATTATGAACAATCAACAACACTAGCCTTTACGGCGGCCAGCAATAACTTTGAATTGGCAATCGCTGTGGCGGTAGCCATTTTCGGTATCCACTCCGGGCAGGCTTTTGCGGCTGTAATCGGACCACTTATTGAAGTGCCTGTTATGGTAGCGCTGGTCAATGTCGCACTGTCATTCTCAAAAAAATATTTTAATAAATCTGGTGAGGCGATTACTAAGCCAGAATAATAAGGTTTATCTATTATGAATAGGGAAGCACTGGAGTGGACGTTGAGGTTTTAGAAACAAGGCTACTAATCATAATGAATTAGTAGCCTTGTCATTTTCTTAGGCAAAGTCTATTAAAAAAGGACCTATCTAAAATAATGGTTGCAATATACAACTGATGTATGATACAATTCATTTTGGGAGGTGCTTCCATGGAAAATGTACAACAAGCGAAACGCTTACGCGAGATGATGCGATTATTAGCCAGAAAGTTGGGCTTCCTAGAGAGGGGCGAGGCTTCTTGCTGTAGGATCACTCTTAGCCAGTGCTATGCCATAGTAGAGGTGGGAAGAGTGGGAAAAGTGTCGCTGATTGACTTGGCAGACAACCTGAATCTTGATAAAAGCACTGTAAGCCGGTCAATTGATAATCTTGTTAATCAAGAGATAATTATTAGGGAACCTGACCCGGAAGACCGGCGTTTTGTCATGCTGCGTCTTACCGAACATGGTGAAAGCATTTATAAAGAGATAGAACGTCGTATGGAAGCTTATTTTTTGGAGATTATCGGCACTATTCCCGCGGACAAACGCGAGCAGGTGATTGAAAGCGTGCATTGTTTAACGGAAGCAATTCACGGCTCCGGATCCGGCTGTTGTTGAATATCTATTCAAGGCGGAACTGATCACAGTTGAAAGCAATAAGTTTGCCGGAGGTGATCATTTTGTGCCGGGTGCTGAAAATACAGCATACCATCTTATTCGCCAGCATCCTGATAGATTTGAGGTTATTTCTAACCTGATTATCTAAATCAGGTTATTAAGCACAATGGGAGGCGAAAGGAATGAAAATCGAGGTTTTTGAATCTGGCTGCCGGGAGGTAAATAATGGACAGTAATGAAATTCGTGAAACAGTTCGCCAAAAATATGCTAAGGCGATTACTGCAAGAACAGGCTGTTGCGGTGGTTCAAGCTGCTGTGGTTCCAATGAAAAAGCGGCCGTTAATATGATTACCGGTGGTTTATACGCCACTGACGAGGTTAACGGACTTCCTGAGGATGTAGTGAGTGCATCCTTTGGTTGTGGCAACCCTACGGCGCTGGCCAAATTGCATCCCGGCGAAACCGTGCTTGATTTGGGTAGCGGCGCCGGGCTTGATGTCCTGCTTTCCGCCAGGCGAGTAGGTGAATATGGCAAAGCCTACGGGTTGGATATGACTGATGAGATGCTGGCTGTAGCCAATGCCAATAAGGAAAAGGCTGGGGTGACGAATGCTGAATTTTTAAAAGGCCATATCGAGGATATTCCTCTGCCGGAAGGGGTAGTTGATGTCGTTATTTCCAATTGTGTGATTAACCTCTCGGCTAACAAAGATCAGGTGTTCAACGAGATTTTCCGGGTTTTGAAACCTGGTGGCCGGGTAGCGGTGTCCGATATTGTCACTACGAAGTCCTTGCCGGATAGCGTGCGACAGAACTTGCTGGCTTGGGCTGGTTGTATAGCAGGAGCCCTTACGAAGGAAGAGTATAAAACAAAATTAGCTGGAGCGGGTTTTGAAAACATCGAGCTTGAAATCACCAGGTCCTATGATTTAACCAACCTATTGGCGCAGAAACTGGTCCCCAGCGCAACGATCAAAGAAATTGAAGAATGGAATGGATCAATTGTCAGCGCCTTTATTCGTGCGCAAAAAGCACCCCGGCCGTTGGCGGTGGGCAGGGATTTTAACATTAAGATTGCTGAACAAAAAGACTTTCTCCAAATAAACAAATTATTGAGCAATAACGGATTACCAACAGAAGGAATGGATTGCGCCAACGGGCAGTACTACATAGCTTGTGACAAAGATTTAATGGGCGTAATCGGTGTTGAGCATTACGGGAAATCGGCGATGCTACGCTCCTTGGCCGTCAGGCCTCAATTCCGGAAAGCAGGTGTTGCCCGGGAATTGGTAGGTCACGCTCTAAGGGCAATGAAGGATACCGGATTTACCGATGTCTATCTGCTAACTAATACAGCTGGTCAATACCTAGCCAGATATGGTTTTGCCGTAATTGAACGCGACAAAGTACCGGCTAACGTCCTGGCAGCTTCTGCACTTGGCGAAGCGTGTCCGGCGTCTAGCAGTTGCATGCATTTGAAGTTATGAGATCAGGCAACGGATGATTTGATCGGCATAATCGGAGGTTACAAATAATGGATAGTGAATTGGACTTTGAACAAGTGTATGCGGCATACCAGCTTCCAATTCATAGTTATTTAGCACGTCTGACTGGTAGTAAAGAATCCGAAGACTTAACCCAGGAGGTTTTCATCAAGGTTGGTGAAGCATTAAAATCCTTTCGCAACGAATCCCAGGTGTCGACGTGGATTTATCGCATTGCGACCAATGTTGCGATAGACAGAATGCGAAGCCGTTCATTTAACCATAAGGCTGCTGAGATATATGATGTGTCAGAAGTAGACTTAAATAGTAATAATGAACGTTCTGGCAAAAGGCAACGCTCAATTGAGGAACAGGTTGTTCGTCAGGAAATGAACGAATGTATCCAGGCATGTATTGAAACCCTTTCGGAGAAGTATCGAATAGTATTAGTTCTCAGCGAAATGGAAGGATTCAAAAAAAGCGAAATTGCTGCAATACTGGGATTAAGCATTGACGCAGTGAAAATACGTCTGCATCGTGCGCGCGAGAAGTTAAAAAGTGCTTTAACTGAGCACTGTAATTTCTACCGTACGGAATGTTGCGGAAGATTAGCCTGTGAACCGAAGATATCTATTGCTAAAATAAAAGCAATTGCTGCGAAAAAGCACTGACCGAAATTGGTCAGTGCTTTTTCGTAATAATAATTTTAGATGTATCCTTTTTCGGCAAATTTTCGTCTATATGTGTAGAGGAGAAAAATTACATTTTGATTAAAAATTTTCGGGAGGCGAGTAATGTGAAAGACATTGACAACGCGAATGTAAAAAATAGCGATAAAAATGCTGAAACAAAAAAGATTATAGAAGAGAAGACAACTCAAAACAACAATGCAACTAAATCACCTAACTTTGTAGATATTACAAAAGAACAGTCATTTTGGGACAAGGCAGTTCCGTCATAGGTGAGGTGAAGAGAATGTGTTGGTTTTCTTATGGGGATTTCTTGAAAACTTCTGAAAACTAATTTCCTGGAAGTTGTTTTTATAAACCAGCAACATTATTTTACAAAATATAGTAAATCTAATAATATATATAAAAACAATTCAAAAAAGGCGGTTTTATTTTGAACAGACTAATTGCTGAGATGGCTGACAAATGCGCATTATATTCCTTACATAAAAATAAAAGCAGAACCTGGCAATTTAGTAATAGAGGGTTAATACCAGCGCTGGAAGATCTTGAACTTTTCTATTTTCAGCCCCAGATGCCGGAAATAAGTTTTGAACGGTTTAATGACTTTGGTAATTACAGAACAGGCACATTTAAGTATAAAAGTAAAGTCGATAATGATAGCTGTAATGAGTACGCAACAGGCTTATTTTATCAAAGCAAGCTGAAGACTCCAAAACTAAACGTTATTCTGGTGCATGGATGGAGACAAGATAATGAGCGAATCAAAGCAATTTATTGCGATCTTTTCATGCAAAACGGTTATGATATATATCTTTTTACACTGCCTCATCATACTGAAAGACAAGATAAACAATCCTCTTATAATGGAGAATTTATGATCAGTGCCAATGTCGAGAGGACTTTATTGTCTGTGAGGCAGGCGGTTGTAGATCTAAGAGCATTAGTGAACTGGCTTACAGCCAATAGGACGGGCAAGGTGGTATTAGTGGGCATAAGCCTTGGCGGATTACTGGCAAATTTGACAACAACTGTTGAAGAAAATATAGACGGTATCATTTCTGTTTTTGCACCAAACGATCTTTCCACTATTACATGGGAGACGGCTACTGGCAAATGGATAAAGAGAGATTTTGAGAAGCATGCATTTACGTATGAACAACTAAAAAATAGCTGGGCAATGATGACTGCCAGCAATTTTAGGAGCAAAATAGCGAAAGAAAAAATGCTGTTTATTTCAGCATCCTATGATAAGTATATTGATTTCGAAGATGCAAATGAACTCTGGGAAAAATGGGGGAGACCGGAAAGAAAGCTTTATCCTTGCGGGCATACAGGAATTGTTCTGTGTAAAAAAAGCATAGCAAATGAGTCATTAGAGTTTATAAAGAGAAACGTCTTTATGGGGTAAAGGCAGTGGCTATTGTTATATCTTGTTGCTATTTTCTTATCAGCTTAGGAGGGTTCGGGGGCTTGCCCGACTGTCAACACGCGATGTTGCCACATGATTTCCATAACCAGCATGGACTGATCCTCCGGGCATTGGACAATAACAGTAACTTCCGGAAGTTTCTTCGGGAGATGCCGGTATGTTCCCCGGTTGATAAGTACATAGATTCCGAATCCGATACTAAAACCGATTAGCGCAGCCAGCAGGCCCCAAATAATCGGTCCCCATGTCAGGATGAATCCAAGACTTATTCCAATGACACTGCTTCCTGTGGCACAGGCCATACCTACCTCAATAGCCTTGGAATGAAGGTCACGTAACCTGGCAATAAATTTAATAGGCGGCTTAGGCTCTGTGTCCATGGGAATTGCCAGTATATGTTTGCGGGAAATCCCCCTTTGTTCCAAAAGGGCCAAGACCTGTTCTAACTCAAGGGAATGTTCAAAAGTTCCAACAATCAGCAATCTAGAAACACCTGCTTAAGAGAAGATGTGAACCTCGGATTTCTGGTATTGTTCCATAAGGTACTGGCGCTGTTCGAGCCGGAAAAGCCGGTTATGCACCATGGCCGTCATATACGCATGATATACTGATCCGCCGAAAACCGATGGCATAAATAACAACCAATGCGGGTTTAGTACAGCAATGGATGCTGCGATGTTGCCATGCAATAAAATTATTAGGGATGCATGAGCATGGGAAAAGTAAAGATAAAGCCACCACCAGAATAGGCCGTAGAAGGCAACCCCCCACCGGTGATTATACAATTGCCCCAGACAGGGAAAGAGACAGGAGTACACAGCAGCAATCGAGGGATTCCTTTGTTCTAAATATTGAATTTCATTCGGATGAAGCAATGTACACGGTAATCGTTCATTTTCAAATTCAGCAAGCTGGCATAACTTGTTTTGCACTAAAGTTGAGCGATAACTGTCCCATATGGCGTAAAAATAGATAACGATATATCCTAACAGCCACTCGTGTTTGAGGACAGCTTTGGCCATTTCAAACTGTCCGCAAAAGGAATAAATTATCGCCTGGTTAACATGAGATACTGTATTAGTGATAACTTCCGATAATGTTAAGAGGGTGGCCCGGAGATATTGATTAAGCATATAATGGCCGAAGCCGGGATAAATAGCCGACCACCAGGCTACCATGAAAGGATTCTGCCGGTGAAAATAACTAACGCCAAACACGCTGATGGTCGCAAGCGGGCGACGCGGCTGGTTATTCATGGAGGTATCCTTCCCAGATATAATCTGTTGTGGAGGTTTAAAGTTACATGTTATCTATTCTTGCTTTTTCCCTAATAATTATGCTTGTTCTGCAGGCGAGAATAAAACAGTCTATTTCGTTGTTGTAGAATCTTTACTGTAGAGATACCGGTATATTAAAAGCTCACTTTAGCCAAACGGCGAAAGTGAGCTTTTAATATATGTGATGATAATTGACTTGGTAAGCTTAATATGCTCCAATCAAATAACAACTGGGCTTATTAGCAATAATGGGAAACTTGCAGGAGGTAAATTCTCATATGAACCTTTCAAACCGTTCCGCCGATACTTTACAAATTGGACAGACCTCAGGCGGGTGTTCTCTGGCACACAAATAACCACATACTTTACAGCGATAAACAGGCAGAGGAAGATTTCCTTCAATGGCTCTCGGTTGGTTAACAGCTTTAATTCCTCCAGGCTGTCTTCGTTCAGGAATAGAATGAACTGCTTGCTCCCCCCGGACAACCTTATCGCTTACATACAATGCGCAATAACACATGCCAAACTCCTGTAGATCCGCATCACGATAATCGCAGGGACAAATAATGTCTACATCGGTCTCTTTTTTTCCCCTGGCTAGGCGGCATGGACAGGATGGATAACCATGTCTTTCGGTATTTACTAAAAGACCGGACAACAGCTTGTTGACAAACTCGATATCAGGATTCAGATGGTAGCCACCTTGTACAGCCTCTTGTTTAATTTTTTCATATAGCTCTGCCGGCCCCTCTTTCATTGGCTGATCGCCCCCAATATTCCTTCAGTATCATAGCCGACAATACATACTTTGTCATTGATCACTATTGTCGGAAAAGTCATCATCGGATTCCAACGTTCTATTTCGTTCATTGCCGTCTGACTGTCTTCACCTGTCAGCAAATCTACATCAACGAAAGAATAGCTTAAATTCATCTCCTGTAAGAACTTTTTGGTATTGGCGCACCAGCCGCAAGTGCTCAAACCATATAAAACAATTTTCCCCTTATCTTCTCCTTTGAAAGATTCCATTTTAATCATCTGAAACACTTCCTCTTCTATTTTTTGTATTGTAAAATAATGATTCACTGATTCCTTTTTATAACGGTAGGTCGTTCCTAAGGACTTGACAGTGGTAAACCGTTCCCCAACTTATTCTAGGCCAAGTTGCTGCATATATGCGGCATTATCCCAATATAACCATTCTTCTGTCATTACGCCATCTTTCCAATGACCTACCGCACACATTGGAACAGAAAATTGTCTGCCGGTAGGCTGAATAAATTTGCCGTCCCCGGTAGGCATAGGCTTAGTAAATGTTCCGGTTATAATGCCTGTTTCAGCGATGAAATCGCCTGACGTGATTCGTACAGGATGCATTTTTACTTTAGCATCAGGCGCATTCGCAAACATTGCTGTCAGATCTTTAATATGTTGGTCTCGGCCATAGGTCTGGTGACCGTCCGGCCAGTTGACTATTATGTCTTTTGGAAGAGCTTCATGCCGTCTTATCCATTCTTGCCTGCTAAATACGATATACTCCAACATATCGGCGGTCTCTAAATTCTTTTCTGTTGTCATCTTGTCATCAGTATATTTCTTTAATTCATCCATTAGCACCTGTGTTTTCAGCGAGTAACCACTATCAGCTGAACCGGTAACAATTGCCGGAAGCAGTAAACCAAAAATGAATACAGTAATTATACTTACCCGAAGAATTAGCTTTTTCATGTTTCTATTCCTCCTTTGCTTGTTGGCATTTTCTATTTGATATCTGCTGGCTGGCGTTAAATTAACTTAATTAATTTGTCTGAACCCAAATTGAAAAAAGCAAGTAATTACTATATTACGATTACGCAAAAAACGTGCCAAATGCCACCTTTGTCCCACAACCCTTTGCCTGACTGAAGGGACAGGAAAAGTAACTAACTATTCTTCGGAACAATATTGTTCCTTTTTGTATCACCTTTATGTATGTATTGTACAAGTATGTTCATTTCTCTGATGATGCTGCTGGGAAACTGCCAGACAGTAAATGGGGATTAAACAAAACCTTAGCCAGGCTAGTGCTAAGGTTCTGTTTAATCCCCATTTAATTATGCGTGTTTATTTCATCCACCAGGGAATATCGCTAAAATTTGCAGAAGTTGCTGTTATTTACAGGATTATTTGATTTATATGGTAAAGTATAATCATTAAGCGTAACTTAATCTTACCAAACATTAGCAAGGAGAGTCATCGTATAGATATAAACTTTTGGCAAGAATTGAGGATGAGATGATGATTAATATTCAAGGTCTGATAAAAAAGTTTGGTCATCATACGGCGGTAGATGATCTGAATTTGCATATTAACAAAGGCGAAACTTTTGGGTTGCTCGGGCCCAATGGAGCTGGAAAAACAACTACAATTCGCGTCCTGACTATGCTTACCAGACCAACTGCCGGTAAAATAACCATTAGCGGCTGGCAACTGCATGATGAACAGCATATCAAAGCTGTTATCGGGGTCGTTCCGCAGCATTTCAATATAGATATTGAACTGACAGCCAGAGAAAATCTGGAACTGCATGGACGGCTGCATCATATTGCGCCAGAAGAAAGAAAAAAACGTATTGAAGAATTATTGGAATATGTTGAACTGCATGAACGCAGCAATGATATGGTTCAAAATTTTTCCGGCGGTATGAAGCGCCGGTTGATGATTGCCAGGGCCTTGCTTCACCGTCCCCGGATTTTATTTCTTGATGAACCGACGGCTGGCCTTGATCCGCAGGTCCGCCGCCGTTTATGGGATTTAATCCGCCGGATGAATGGTGAAGGAATTACGGTGCTGCTGACGACGCATTACATTGAAGAAGCAGAAAGTTTGTGCGGGCGGGTAGCTATTCTGGAGAAGGGAAAATTAATTGCTTTAAACACCCCGGCTAATCTATGCCGGCGGCTGGGGGAGTATGTGGTAGAATGGTCTGGTGATCACGGTATGAAAACCGATTTTTTTCCCAGTCGAACTCAGGCCGCAAATTTTGCTGCTTCGCTTACAACAACAACAACCATTCGCCGTTCTAATCTGGAAGATGTTTTCGTGGAACTGACAGGCCGAAAGGTGGTGGAGTGATGCTGGCTGACATCTGGACAGTATTCTGGCGGGACTGGATTGTATTAAAAAGGCGGATGGGACGATATATTTTATCCAGGATGATTTCACCTGTTTTGTACTTATTTGCTTTTGGCTGGGGACTGGGCCGGGGTATTCAGGTTAATCAAGGTAATTATTTAGATTTTATTGTACCTGGCATTATCGCTTTAAATTCCATGACTATTAGTTTCAATGCGGTCGGCAGTCCTGTAAACATGAGTCGTTTGTATCATAAAACCCTTGAGGAATATCTTATCGCTCCTATAAGCACCGCGGCTATCGTAGTCGGTAAAGTTTTATCAGGAGTTCTCCGGGGCTTAATTTCATCAGTAGTTATTATTCTTTTAGCTTATTTATTCGGTGCAAACTTTGTTGTCAATCTTTGGTTTTTGCTGATACTGGGATTGAACTGCTTCATTTTTTCGGCTCTGGGACTAGTGGCAGCTATGATAATGAACTCTCATGAAGAAATGGCTAATTGTAATACTTACATACTGACTCCTATGTCATTTTTGTGTGCCACTTTTTTTACGCCGGATCATTTGCCGTTATTATTGCGCTGGCTTGTTGAAATACTGCCGCTAACCCAATCCAGCTATGCATTACGCTCTATTAGCACAGGCGGAGCAGTGTCGTGGACATCGTGGGGATTGATACTTATATATTCAGGCTTTTTCTTAGGCATTGGCATCTGGAAAATGGCAAAAGTCCGGGAGTAATTCGGAACCAATAATGGAGTCAAATTAGTCCATTACATTATAACCGCCAGCTGGAAAACGGCCTGAACCCTTGTATTAAGGATTCAGACCGTTTTCATTCTAAATAATTAGATGGATTTTACGTGACAAGTCATAGCCTCTTTTGCTTTAGCGCGCTTATTGTAGCCTTTTTCATCATAAGGCTGCAAGGCATTCAGCCACTTGGCTTCCAGTGCGGAAACAGCTTCACGCCACTCATCTTTTGCTATTTCATCTGCCTTAATTGTTTCGAGGGTATCGAATGTAAAAGCAGCTGGACCCAATAAATTCCAATCCTCTTGTAATGCTTTACTGCGATGGGTTTTTGTGCTTAATTGAAAGCGCTGACTATTAAAGACCGCCGGTAAGTCCATGCTGCTGCCGACGAGAATTTTTCCGCTCATGAGATTTTTAATTACATAGACGCCCATAGGGCGGGGAGTTTCTTTATAAGCCAACTTTATCGCCTTCCGTTTATCCAAATTGTCCAACTCCTTTTTTATGGTTTTACCCAGTATGAGCTGCCATCCCGGGTTCTGTCCATGAAGCCGTAGTCGATTAAATTACGGCGCAGCAGTACATAGTCGCTGTAAAACTTTTTTAAAATTGCATTAACCTCTTTTTCAGTATAGCTTTTAGTTGAGTCAAAATACTTTATGATATGTCTTAAAATAGCCACTCGCTTTTTTTCCTTAGTTGGAAACGGGTCAATTGGGCCGTCGAGTCCCTTGCTGAAGTGGGCGGCAAGTATTTTTTCGTTTTCTTGTTCGGTAATGGCAAAGCGGTCATCAATATTTCTGGTATTGCGCGGGATGTTGATAAAGTTGTTCTTTTTGGGAACCCGCTCGCCCAGCAGTTCCATGATGGCCAAAAATACCTTAGCCTGTTTCTGTTTTTCCCGTAAGGTAAAGCGATGGTTGCGAATGGTTGAAGTACTGCCTGTGCCCAGTGTCTTAGCTACTTCATTATCATTATGACCTTCGTGGAAAAGTTCGAGAACGGATTTCTGATGATCCGTCAGACCGGTCAGTTTCTTATCCAGATTGAGAAGAAAATGAAAAGCTGAGCGGTGGCATTCCCTAATATGAATTCCGATATATTTTTTGGCTTCATACAGTTGGTCGGAATGAGAGTAAATTACGCCGTTGGTGAAAGTCCTTCCACAGATGAGACAGGTAAATACATCACTTTCCTGGTCGTAAATGTAACCCTGTTTTATTTCAGACAGAGACGCCTGCCAAAAAAGTTCGGATATATCATCCATCATAAACACCTCTTCGTATTGTCTATTGAATACATAGATATTATACGGTGAATAATTATAAAACGTCAAGATAAATTTAATTAATGTTTATTATATGAATAGATAACGATCAATTTAATCTATTTTTGTGTTGCAATGACCGGGGGAGGGAGTTCTGCAAGATAGTAAGGCGGCACCACCTATTGTACAACAAGTGTATATATTGGTTTTATTGACGCAGATAATCTTTTGTAGTAAGATGAGGATAAAAAGTTAGCGACGAACAATGTAGTTCAATTTGCAATGAGAATTTCTTCTTGCGGATTGATTTTTTTTATTTAATAGAGTAATAATGTGTAGGAGGTGAAGGTGTGTACGAAAATCTTACGCAATTGACCATTCTTGATATTATAACCAAATTTCCGGCAACACGGGATATTTTTGTCAACAATGGATTTGCCCCTTTTGCCGAGGACGCCATTCTGCACCAATGGGGATCCATGTTAAAATTAAAAACTGCTTTACAGGCAAAAAGTGTAGATGAACAATGGTTTATCCGCCTATTGGCAGATAAAATCACTGAATCAGAGTTATGCGTCGGTGCCGGACAGCAGCAAGGTGAGAAAAAAGCCAGTCCACTTAACTTATTTGCGCTGTTGCCATGTCCATTGAAAGTTCCCGTGGAAACTGAAATTGCGGGGGTTATACAATCACTGCGAAAACAAAAAGGTATATCGCTCAATGTTTGCATCGAATCTAACGCCGATCACTCTGTGCGATTTATGGATTATGTTAAATATTTTACTGAACCGGAAGAACTGCCTGATATCATTTTAATTACCGGCTTCCATTTTTTGCTGCGCAGTTTTGTTGAACGGTTTGTAGATACCGGTATTTTTGCCGCTGTCCCCAATCAGGCGGTTAATACTCGCTTGGCGGGTGTGAGCCAACTGATTGATCCTGACGGGCATTTTTCTGTTATTGCTGCCAATGCTTTGGTCATGGTTGTTGATACAAAAAGACTGGGCGAAGTGACATTGCCTGGCAGTTGGGGGGATTTGCTGCGTCCAGAGTATCGCGGTCAAGTAGTCATTCGAGGCCATCAGGATACCTTCTGTGATATCGTACAGCTAAATTATTTTAAAGATTTTGGCTCCGCGGGGATTAATACTCTGGCTGAAGCGGTCAGATACGGGCTGCATCCGGCTCAGATGGTGAAAGATCTGACAGGCAAGCGGCCTGACGTGCCGCCGATCTATGTCATGCCGTATTTCTTTGCCCGCACCTTGGCAGGCTTGCCTCACATTAAAGTCATTTGGCCTGCTGAAGGAGCTTTCGTCTATCCAATCCTGGTGCTGGTTAAGCAAGCGAAAATGGCCGAATTGCAGGAAGTAGCAGAATTTCTCACCGGTCCCCGGATTGCCCAAATCTGTGCAGGTGCATTTTTCCCGGCCCTGCATCCGGCGGCCGATTGGGCTATTCCCGTCGAGGCGCGTTTCAAATGGATTGGATGGGATTTTGTTAAAGGCCATGATATTAAACAGTTGTCACAAAAATTGAATGCGGATTTTCTTATAGCCCACCGGGCGGCAAGAGGACCCAGTGATCAGGTGATGTTATGAAAGTATTTAATCAAAATATAACTTTAAGTGAATTATTTTGCCAATATCCCCACGCTCGGGATTTCTTCCAACCATTAGGGGGAACTGCCGGGCGAGAGGACTGTGGTGTGGGTGAGTATTTCATGCTGTTAGATGATGCTTTACTGGAAAGCTGTGGGTTTATTCGGGAGGAACTTCCTGAGCGACTGTTGCAATATTTAGAGTTTATCCGGCAATTGCAGGGTGAAAAAGATACGGTTCATTCTATTACCATCATTGGTGGTCAGGATAAATCCGGAAGACCAGAGGATCTGGAAATAACCATTCGGGCAGGAGAAATCGTCTGTATTGTGGGACCGACCGGATCAGGGAAAAGCCGTTTATTAGCCGATATTGAATGGCTGGCCCAGGGAGATACGCCAACCGGCAGGCGAATTCTGATAAATGGGCAGCTGCCGGCATCAGATATGCGCTTTGCGGTCGAGCATAAAATGGTCGCTCAATTATCACAAAACATGAATTTTATTATGGACTTGCCTGTTAGGGAATATATTGCTATGCATGCTGAAAGCCGGCTGCGGACTGATGTTTCGGCGGTTACCGAGAATATTCTAGCTGAGGCCAATCAATTGTCTGGGGAACATTTCGACGGAGATTCGCCAATTACTGCTCTGAGTGGTGGGCAGTCCCGGGCGCTGATGATTGCTGATACCGCTTTTTTAAGCCAGTCGCCTATTGTCTTAATCGATGAAATTGAGAATGCTGGCATCGATCGGCAGCGAGCGCTGGCTTTACTGGTGGATAGGCAGAAAATTGTACTGATGGCAACCCATGATCCATTTCTGGCATTGATGGGAGATCGCCGCCTGATTATCGGTAACGGGGGGATTCGCAGTATAATTGAGACAACTGAACAAGAACGTGCCAATTTGCATGTGCTAAAACAAGTGGACGCGGTTGTGTTTTCTGTTCGGCAAAAGCTGCGGGCCGGTGACTTGATTGAGCAAAATTTGGCTGCATTGTTTAGACGTTGCTTAGAAGATTAAGGGGTCAGGTTTGATTTAGAAGATTAAGGAGTCAGGTTTGATTTATCCCAATAATTGGCTTTCCCCCAACTGTGGGTTTAAAACAAGTCAATTTTAGATAACTCAGGCCTGACTCCTCCTGTTTACTCCCTCTTGTTTAGCTTGGAATATAATGTAGAATTTATTCGAAAAATGTAAAAATTTAATAAATATTAGCAGGTATTCGGAAAATGTTGTAGAATTGGAAAATAACATGTAATATTGCAGCTAAGTTAATGATTTTAGCCAAGGGGAAATAAGGGGGTTTGGCCGAATATAGGGAGGGGATAGAGTGGCTAATAAACAGGTAGTGGTTTTTGAAATGGCTGACGGAGAATACGGCATAGACGTAACCGCAGTAAATGGCATTTTGCGTTTGAAAAATTTCACAATAAAGAAAATGCCAAATGTTTCGCCAATTATTGAAGGCGTAATTAATATACGTGGCAACGTTAACTACATTTATAATCTTACAAGACTTTTTGAGTTACCGGAAAAACCGCCTGATATAGAAAATAAAATAATAATGATCTATTCAGGCGAACAAATCGTTGGATATATCGTCGACGAAGTTACTGATATAATAAATATTCCGGAAGAGAATATTGAACACGCTCCAGACTTCATTACTAGAATCCAAGGTGAATATATAGCCGGTGTAGGTAAGTTTGAAGACCGGCTAATAATTATGTTGGATACAGAAAAAATTTCAAAGTGAGGTGAGCGTTTTCCATAACATGTCCCTGGAGATTTGGAAGCCATTGTCACTCTAATTGGAATATAGACAGATTTATTGATCTAATTATCGGCTGTTTTTTGTGACAAATGAAGCTAAAAAAGTGGATCTTTAATTTATCAAGGGGTGATCTGGTTGAACATGAAATTAAAAGTCGGAACGAAGTTTGCTATCAGCTTTGGAATAATAATTTTTTTAATTATTATTATGGCAGTTAACTCGCTTATTGCGTCGCAGAAAGCAGAAAATGAGTTAGCAAAAATAAACGATGCGAATACGCGCATGGCCCTTGCTGATGGCATAGTAATACAGTATAAGGCAACAGTATCAGGTATTCGTGCCTATATTTCTTATGGGGATATAACGTACCTTGGAGAAGTAGAGGGTAATCTTGATAAGATTTTGGCCTTAGAAGACGAGCTATGGCGCATAGCCAGAACAGAAAAAAAGCAGGAAGTTCAATCTCTTATTGACGAGACTTCGCAATATAAAGCAATTATTTTAAAAGAGCTGCTGCCAGTTGCCAGGGAATACAATACAGCGTTAGTCACAGGCAATATTTCGCAAATACAGGAGTGCAGAGGAAAATTAAGTGCGATTTCAAAACGCGCTGCACCCCTGGTACAGTCTATTGAGAAAAGTTTAGATGAGCTTTCTGCTAGTAATGCCAATCTTGCCAAAGAGCTTATCAAAGATAGTATGAACCGGGCACAAAGCGTGACTATAGTTTCGTCAGTAATGAGCTTGGTTGTGCTGATTCTAGGTGTTGCCATTGCTTTCATTCTTACCAATATGATTCGTCGGCCTGTTACGACACTTACTAATATTGCGAATCAATATGCCGACGGGGATCTGCGCAACAGTATTGATATTAAATCATCGGACGAAATCGGGGAATTGGCTGATTCGATCCATATCATGCGGGATCACTTTATCACAATGATTGGTGAAATTCGGACTGCTGCGGATCAACTGGCTGCGTCCTCTGAAGAAATGGCGGCATCGACAGAAGAGGTTACTTCAACCAGCGAGGAGATTTCCCGGAATATGCAAAATGTGGCACGGGAAGCAGAGGCGGGTAATAAATCCATGGTGGATGCATCTAAGGCACTTGTACATTTATCAAGCCTCATCCAAATTGCAAAATCTAAGGCAGATCACACCTGCGAAAATTCAGCAGCGACTTTAACTGCGGCCGAGAACGGACGCGCCAGGGTCACTGAATCTGTTAGCAAAATGGATAATATTACGCATCAGACGGAAGATTCGAGCAGGATTATCGGTGAGCTAAACGACTATTCCCAGCAAATATCACTTATTATTGATACCATAACTAACATTGCGAAACAAACCAACCTTTTGGCACTAAATGCGGCTATAGAAGCCGCCCGCGCCGGTGAACACGGACGGGGCTTCGCAGTGGTGGCCGAAGAAGTACGTAAATTGGCAGAGCAATCGGATAAGGGAGCTCAAGATATAACCGGCTTAGTAAAAAAGGTTACTGAGAAAACAGACTTAGCTGTGGAGGCGATGGCGCAAAGTGTATCGGAAGTTGGACAGGGCGTTGCTACTGTTAATGAGGCGGGTTTAGCTTTAGATAGTATTTTGCAGGCAGTTAGGCAAACGGTGGAAGAAGGCGAAGCTATCGGTGATGTTGCATCCGAGGAGGTAGCTAGTTCGGAACAAATAGTTAAACTAATTGACCGTCTTGCAACGGTTATCGAAACTGTCGCGGCACACTGTGAGGAAGTTTCCGCTTCATCTGAGGAGCAATCAGCAGCAATGCAAACAGTTGCAGCTAGTGCAGAGCAAACAAGTGCCATGGCGAACCAGTTGAAAAATTCCGTTGCGAAATTTAAAGTTTGATTTAGAATGGGACTTACCGTTCAAGTTTGATGTGGCTTCGCTGGAATAATACCTGGGATGACGAAAATAGCCTTAATTCATTAATATGAATTAAGGCTTACTGTTATTTATTGCTCATTTTTTATTTTCCCCCAAGGGTAATTTTTCCCCCGGGATTAAGCACAGTTACCTCCACAAAAGGGGCTTTCTCTTTGCTAAGTTTAACAAATTCGCTGGGATCTTTGACTAATCCATTAACAGTACCATAGTGAATGGGAATTACCTGCTTAGGTTTTAGCAGAGTAAGGCTGTAGGCAGCCTGAAACGGGTCCATCGTAAATATGTTTCCTATTGGTAACAAGGCTAAGTCTATATGATAAAGCTTACCTAACAGCTCCATACCGCCAAATAATCCTGTATCACCGGCATGATAGATAGTCGTTCCATCTTCCAAAGTTACTATATAGCCGGCAGCATTAGCGGAATGAGCTGCTTCTGTCATAGTAACCTTTATTCCTTTTACTTCCACCTGCCCGCCAATATTCATTCCCATGCCGCCGGTAATTATATTCTTTGCATCTACGCCGGCTGCAATTAATTTTGGCACCACGTCATAATGGGCTATCACTGTCACATTCGAGTCTTTCGCAAAGTAGGGAATGTCGGTTCCAATATGATCAAAATGGTCGTGGGTAACCAGTATTATATCCGGTCTGATATCTTCTTTTTTTATAGGACAAACGGGATTACCTGTTATCCAGGGATCTATTAAAATTTTAGTGCCTTTTTCTGTTGTGATCAAACATGTGGAATGGCCCAGCCATTTAACTTCATTTCCCGGATTAGTTGATGATCCACTGGCGAAAGATATTGTTCCGGAAATAAAAATCAGAATTAAAGTCAGAGAAAAAGCCAGTATGAGTTTAGATCTCCGCAAAATTAACACCTCTTTTTATTATTTTATTGTTGCCCGGTCTGCTAATAATCAAACTGTCGTTGTACGTATCAATCAGAAATAGCAATTTCCGGCCTGTCTAAACTATTTCTATGATTAATGTGGATATCCTGCCTAATTTAGAAAAAAGTCCCAGTACGTGAAATTCCAAAATCCATTGCCTGTTTGCACAATCTGAGAGGGAGAGGTTAGTCCACCTGAAATCATAAATAATTAGGTTTAATGGTCAGTTTTTTACATGGGCGGCATAAGAATAGAATGAACCAATTGGTACAATAGGATGGATTTTGTAGTACCTAAACAGCCATAGGCGTCAGGACAGATATGATTTGATTTTCTGTTGTTCCACTCCTGGTAAAGGGTTATGGGCGTAGACTAATGCTGGCGCGTTTATTGCATAATAAATCATTGCAGTGTTGTTCTGATTCCGTTCAGTATTTGGCAGTGGTTATATACTCCTGGCTAGGGACTATGTAGATCAACTCAGGCAAGTACATACGAATGAATGCAAACTGGCCGGGTTAGAATAGACTAACAAACAATAGAGGAGGGAAATGCTGTGGGAATGATGTACGGAGGCGGATATATGGGTTTTGGTTTTCTCTATGCATTGATTTATTTAGGAGCGATGGTGTATTTTTTCTACCTGCTGACTTGTATCGCCAAGTCGCTTCGCCGCATCGCCAATTCTCTGGAGAAAAGGCGGGATCAATCTTCTCCGACTGAGGAGCAGTAAACGCTACGGATATATGTAGTGCTAGCAGGAAGACCGGCATAATTATAAAATCGGGGAGTGAAAATGATGGATGGAAAACAACTTATGGACAAAAGACGGTCAGTAAATTTCTTTGATCCCAAGAAGGAGTTAGCACAATCTATCTTGGAATCAATTATCAATCTTGCCGTTTTGGCGCCTTCAGCATTCAATCTGCAACCATGGCGCATTATAGCCGTAAAATCACCGGAGGGAAAACAGCGGCTTTATCTTAAGGCTAATAAGCAGGACAAAATTTTGGAAGCACCGGCAACACTTATAATAATTGGTGATCGTTCAGGCTATAGCGTAGAAAACTCAACATGGCAAGAGCTAGTGGCTATGTACCAGGACGAAGAAAAAGTAAAAGGCATGCAGGAATTCGCTAAAGTTTTATATGGGAGCAGCGAAGAACGCCGCATAAAATTTGCGGAAAGCAACGCCGGCTTGCTGGCGATGTCGATCATGTATGCCGCCCAATATTACAGCGTAGATTCTCATCCAATGTCCGGTATTGATTTTGCAGGGATTAAAACTGAGTTCCTTCTGAAAGAAGCGGAAGAGGTTGTTATGTTGATTGCATTAGGCTATTTCGATACAGCCAAAACACTATTTCCCCGGCGTAAACGCCTGGGGTATTCTGAAATCGTCCAGGAAGTATAAATACTTAATTCCACCTTGTTTGATTAAGGTTTGCCTGTCAAGTGTGGAAAATAAAAACAAGACTGATGTTTCGGACTGCCGTAAATAAATTAGGCAGTCTTTTTATTTTAGCGTTGTAATCAGAAGACGTAGTTTATCATCACAAACTGCAGGTGCTGTGTATATAATAAGTGTAGAAATTTAAGTAATGACATGAATATTTCTATGTTTTCTTCAGAAGGTTGGAATTGTTAGTTGATCAAGACAGTTAAAGAATCCAAATGGAGGGATTCACTTGGAGAAAACCAAAGTGCAAGTTTACCGGGAAGAGACGATTGCCTGTAACAAAAAGGGCAGGCTCATTTTGCGTTTGCTAATAATGTTAATAGTGATTTTAGTTACAGCTATTTGCGGAATCTCAGGATACGTGGGTTGGAACCTTACTCATCCCGTGCGTAAGAGCGTTGATACATACCCTGACACAGTGGGATTAAGTTACGCAGAGGTAAGTTTTAAAAGCCGGGTAGACAGTCTAAATTTAAAAGGGTGGTTAATTGCATCTCCCAATAACAGGCGGACTGTTATATTTGCCCATGGTTATGGCAAAAACCGGTTGCAAGATGATGTACCTTTGCTGCCAATAGTCCAGGCTTTAGTAAACAGGGGTTGCAATGTCTTAATGTTTGATTTTCGTAATTGTGGTGAGTCTGAAGGGAATTTGACTTCGGTGGGGCAATATGAAGTACGTGATCTGCTCGGTGCAATTGATTTTATCAAAGCACAGCCGGAGTTAAACCAGCAAATAACACTCTTTGGATTTTCCATGGGAGCATCGGTTGCTATTATAGCAGCTGCCCGGGAGCCGTCAGTGTCAGCGATAATTTCTGATTCGCCTTTTGCCGACTTAAAAAGCTATCTTATCGAAAACTTATCTGTTTGGACTAATCTACCTACTATACCGTTCAATCAAACTGTTTTAACAAGTATTCCCCTTTTGACTGGTTTAAACGCTGACATGGTAAGTCCGGTTAAGGAAATAAAAAATCTCGATGGCCGGCCACTGTTATTAATTCATGGCGAAGCCGATACGGATATTCCCATAGAGAACAGTGAGTTGCTCCAAAAAGAATATCCCACCGCTAAACTTGTAAGGATACCGGAAGCAAAACATGTCCAGTCGTTCAAGGTTGACGGCCAACGCTATCTCGCAGAAGTTATAAATTTCTTGGGAAAATAATAAATTCCTGAGACGTGGGGACGGTTCTATTGTCTTAGTAAAACTTTAATGGTATAATGTAGATAATAAGGAGGGAATGCGATATGCCAAGACAGGGAAGAAGCAAAAGCAAGACCGGAATTTATCATGTTATGGTGCGCGGGATAAATCGGCAAAATATTTTTGAGGATGATGAAGACAGGCAGAAATATCTAGCTATATTGCAAAAAACCAAAGAAATTAGCCAGTGCGAATTCTACGGTTATTGTTTAATGAGAAACCACGTTCACATGCTGGTCCGGGAAGGAAAAGAAGGAATTTCTCAGATCATGAAACGAGTGGGTGTTAGTTATGCGTATTGGTACAATGAGAAGTATGAACGTAGAGGACATTTATTTCAGGATAGGTACAGAAGTGAAAGCATAGAAAATGATAGCCATTTTTTGTCAGTATTAAGATATATTCATCAAAATCCCTTGAAAGCCGAACTTGTCAACAGCATTGACGAATATCCATGGAGCAGTTATAAAACGTATATTGCCGGCAATACTCCCGGTTTGGTGAATACCGATTTCGCATTAGGTCTGTTAGGCGTGCAGGCAGGAGAAGTTCTCAGCTACTATATCCAGTTTATGAGTGAACCGAATCATATTTTGTACTTAGAAGATACCGAGAAAAAAAAGTGGACTGATGCT
Organism: Bacillota bacterium; assembly: GCA_023434855.1. The sequence continues at coordinate 43,220 of JAEYSJ010000159.1, forward strand.
GAAGTAAGATATGAGTTAATCAAGCTTATGGCCGACAGACCGGTCAGCACATTAAATACAATGGGGAAAAATGAACGTGATGAAATACTTAGAAAACTTAAAGCAATTGAAGGAATATCGATCAGACAAATAGCCAAAATAACCGCTCTCGGCCGCAACATAGTGGCAAATGCGTAAGACAAAAGAATCTTAAAGTTGGGAGGCATAATGATGAAAATAGGTGCTCGTATTGTTAAAACGGGTATTGCAGTGACGATTACAATGTTTATTTGCAAGGTGTTGGATCTTGAGCCGGCTTTTTTCGGCGCTGTTTCTGCTGTCATCAATATGCAGCCGTCAATCTTCTTAACTTTGAAGACGGCAAAAGATCAGATTGTGGTACATATTCTGGGCGTTACTGCTGGTCTTGCTTTTGGCTATCTCATTGGTGGTAATCCTCTATCAATGGGTCTGATAACCATTTTGATTATATCTTTATACATAAAATTAAACCTGAAAAGTGGCATTACAATGGGAATAGTTGCCGCTTTATTCGTTTTAAGCTCCAATTCCGAGCAATTTCTGCCTAATGCTCTGACCAGAACAGCGGTAATTTTCACTGGTCTTAGTACAGCTATGCTCATCAATATAGTACTCTGGCCTCCTCGCTATAAACAGCAATTTATTGAAAAGCTAAAAGAAAGCAATTATGAAGTAGTTCGTTACTTCTGTCATGCTGTACAGGACTATGTTGAACTTGAAAATGAAAAACCGTATTTTGACCAAGCACAAAGGGAAAAGGTTTATAAACTAAATGAGGAATCACGCGTACTGTCAGGGTTTTTAATGAGCGAAGGGCAATTATTAATGCAAGGATCTTCAGACCAAGATGAGTGGCTTGCAATTGCGGAGAAATTTATGGACTATAATGAATCCCTGACAGAGAAGGCTGATCGTATTTATGATTTACTGCCGGCCAGACTGGATCGACGGCTGAAATCAGGTGCGCCGCCGATCAGCGATGAATTTAAAGCAATCCTGGAAATATTGGAAAGCGGATGTACGATCATTGTCAGGGTTAACAGCAAGTTGAGGTCCGTAATTATTGAGAGAGTTTCAGCCGAACCGGAGGAAATCAGTGAGGATTACTGGGAGAGAATGACAAAGGCTATTGAACAATGGCAGCCCAAACTTACCGGTAGTTATTATTTGCATGCTTTAATTGAGGTTGCCGTGACGGCAAATGAAATCAAATGGGCCACCCGTAAGGCAAAAAAATTATTATATGAAAGCATAGCAAAAAAACTGACAAGCAGTTGATAATATGTTCTTCAGAATAATATTGTGAGTTCAATCTTGGGGTAAACGATGGGGTGAAATCTTATTGAGACAATGGAACCGTCCCTAAGTCTCGAAAATTTTGGATACTAATAATAGAAGGAATTTCCTTTTTGATAAGAGAAATTATTAGTTAAGATAAAATTGGCCGAGAGGGGACATTATCAATGAAGAGGACCGGACTGCTTGCAGTTGTTTTTGGATTAGGTTGTCTTACGCTATTTTGGGTGGGGTGTAAAGGGCAAAAAACTGATACCCCCAATAATCCTCTGGCGACCCCCGAAACGGCTGTTGTATCCAATCAGCCGGTAGAATGGAAATCTGATGGAATTATTTCCGATAATGAGTATACCAATGAGCAGATGGTTGGTGATATTGATGTATTTACCCGGGTAAATGGCGATACCGTTATGATGGCGTTCAAAGTAAGGACGAACGGGTATGCTGCGCTGGGAATCGGTGCGGAAGACAAGATGAAAGGCGCCGATATTATTATGTGTTCTGTTACAAATGGTAAGGTTTCCCTGACTGAGATGTTTAGCACCGGCCGTTATGGACCGCATCCTCCTAAGCAAGGCGGCGCCGCAAGTGTTCAGATGGTCAGTGGCAGTTATCAGGACGGCTTGATGGTTGTAGAGTTTATGAGAAAATTGAATCCGGGCGGCCCTCAGGACAAGCCGTTGGTAATTGGCGAAAATAAAGTAATTTGGTCTATAGGAGACAATGACAATATAGAATTGCAGCAGCATAGCCGGCGTGGCTATGGAACGTTGACGTTGCAGTAGGTACGCAAAGGATTGGAGTGGTTCAAATGGAACAATTCAGGCAAGCTTTATTATATGCAAAATTATCCGTTATACTGGGGCTGGTAGCATTTTCCTACTTTTTCTTTTTAAAATTAACGATGTATTTGCGGAAAAAGGCGTGGGCAGCTAATGTTGTACCGGTGACTCAGAAACTAATAACCATCTGCCGGTCTGTACATGTGTATGCT
>JAEYSJ010000167.1 GCA_023434855.1 Bacillota bacterium
CATCCTGGATCCAAAGCGGAGTTCCCGTTACCTGCTCAGTATTCAGCCCTGATTTAGCGGCATCACTTACAATAGGAATTAATTTAACCATTTCTTTGGATGGCATGTCAGTTCTTACAGCTCTGGCAAATTCCTTGATAAGATCAGGTAGTTTAGTAATCAGTTGAGGTTTGGTAAATTCCTGCAATAACGCTTTTAGAAATTTTTGCTGTCTGGCAACACGTCCGATATCACCATCTTCATCCCGGTATCGTACATACTGTATTGCCGATTTTCCATTCAACCTCTGCACGCCAGGCTGAAGGTCTATATATAGCCCGCCATTGTCGTCATATGGGTCGGAATAATACATTCGTTTCTCAACATCAATGGTAACTCCACCAAGGGCATCAATCATACGGACAAATCCGTTAAAATTTATCACCACAGTATAATCAATAGGTATCCCCAACAATTTTTCCACAGCTGTTTTTGAAAGCTTCGAACCACCAAAGGCATAGGCGTGGTTAATTTTATCCCAGCCATAGCCATCTATTTTTACACGGGTATCACGAGGTATGGAAAGCACCGTTGTCTTTTTGCCGACGGTATCAACCGTAACCAAAAAGATTGTATCAGACCGTCCAACATCGTCTGCACGCTCATCAGCACCAAGAACCAATATGTTAATCCTTTCTTTCATGGGAGTTGCAAATACGGCAGCTAATTTTCCTGCCTGCTCGTCGGCAGTATCTCCACCAAAAATAGCGTAAACAAATCCGGCCGTAAAAAAAGCGATAGCTGCTAACAGTATAACAATGCGATCTTTCCTTACCCGACGAACTCGTCTTCTCGGTATAGAGATCTCATCTATCTTTTGATCCATTATTATTTCCTCCTGTTGTTTGTCTTGTAAATAAAAGGACATGAATCCTGGTATAGCAAAAAAACAAACTATAATTCTCCATGATATGAGAACTATAGTTTATTTTCGCCACTTGGTTAAATTTTCCTGCTAGTTATATCAACTTTTGACAATTAGTTGCCGTTTTTTTCCATGTAAATTCATTATTTTGCAATGGACAACAGCCCAAGTATGGTCGATTTATTGTGGATAATCAGTTCACCGGTACAAACAAAAAGAGAGCCTTACAGCTCTCAAATTTCGCAGTCAACTTTGTCTTTGGAAATATTGCATACTGGATTATTGGAAATTTTCCTTATTTTGCGTGAAGAAGTATTTCTCTTATAATCATAGTACTGGGAATCATACTGTTTCAGACCGGTTCTCCGAACCCTTTGCACAGGTGATATTCTCTCGTATCTGTTAACAACCAGATCATCGAATTCCATCACAAACACCCCCATTGAATAATTTAGCTAAAGTAAACGGCAGTGAGTGTTCTCTTTTTGTTCTTTATCTGATAATTGATCTTACCTAAATTATATTCCAGAATATGTTTCTCGACAAGATCCTCATGTAAAAATTTTTCAGTGTATCTATATTATATAGGTGCTAATATCCACTCGGCAATATTACGTGCTAATAAATAATCGATTATGGTTATCTCTTGATATCTTTTCGTTTATAGTGTATAATTTTTATTATAATATATTTGGCAAACTTATCGAAAGATAAGGACGCAAAACCGTGGGTCTAAAGACATCGTATAACGTCTAAGACTGCCAGGTTGCATCATAAGTAATATGATGTGCCGGCAGTCTTTTATTTTATCTCGGCAGTATAGTTATTAAGGAGGAGAAAAACATGAGTGTAAGTTTAAATGTATCAAGTATTACCCAAACAACTTTGAGTCAGACTTATGGTACAAATAACGAGACCTCGCGTAATACTAATGATTCTAATGACAGCATTGGACCTGCTTACTCTATCGAACTTACTGATGCGGCAATAGAACTAATGATTGCCCAGCAAAATGTCGCTACAGTATCTCAAGCTCTTACTCAAGCTATAAGCAAATTTTAATAGGCATATAGTTGTTAATACACCTGGCGTGCTATTTAATTAGCAACTGCCAGGGTATTTTTATTATATAAAAGTTTGCTATATTAAATCATTGAATTTGTAAATGTCAATTATCCTTTGCAGTAAAACCCTTTTCGGCCGACAGGCCGCTTGCTGTATCCCTCCTCCTTATATGTTTTCATTAATACCTTCACTCATTGGCCGCCATCAATGGGGAATCAACAACTTATCCAGTTTACGGTATAATGTTGTCCGGCCTATGCCCAATAGTCTGGCAGCAGCAGCAAGATTTCCCTGAGAATCTTGTATCGCCTGGATAATTGTCGCCCGCTCCAGATTATTGGCGTGCAATACCAATTTATTGACAGCACTAGTATTAAGGTCTATCCCATTGTTTTTATATTCATCGGCTAAGTCATCCGGGGTCAAGATTGCAGCGCCATTGGATAAGGCCACCAGACTTTCTATACAGTTTTCTAACTGCCTTACGTTACCAGGCCAGGAATAGGCCGCGAAACACTGGTATAACTCCGGACTGATTTCCAAAACCGGCAGTCCTAACTTAGTACATATTTTTTCCACAAAATAGGGGGCCAGATCCCAGATATCTTCTATTCGTTCCCGTAGCGGCGGTATGGAAATAAGAATTACCTTTAACCGGTAGTATAAATCCAGACGAAACTTTCCCTGATCCACCAGTTGCCGCAGGTCCCGGTTCGTTGCTGCAATAATCCGCACATCAACCGCCCGGCACTTTCCATCACCGATACGATAAAGCTCTTTTTGCTGCAATACTCTGAGCAAAGATGCCTGCACATTAATAGGCATATCCCCTATCTCATCCAGAAATATCGTTCCCCCGTCAGCCTGTTCAAACTTTCCGGGTTGTCCACCCTTTCTCGCGCCGGTGAAAGCACCTTCGGCATAGCCAAAAAGTTCACTTTCCACAAGACTATCGGGAATAGCGGCACAGTTTAAGGTAACAAACGGTTTAGATTTACGCAAACCAGACTGGTGGATATTGCGCGCAACTATTTCTTTGCCGGTACCGCTTTCCCCCTGTATGAGAACAGTTGAATCCGCCTTAGCCGCCCGCAAGGAAATATCAAATACCGCGCGGGTTTTCGGACTGCGACCCTGCCAGCTTTTGCCAAGGGCGCAGTCTTTTTTAGTACCAAGTGTAAGCCCCGGCACGCGAAATGTCTGGCGTAAGCCGCTAACATCATTAGACAGCTTATTGCCAATAATATCTAAATTCTCCCGGCATAGATTAAACTGTTCACTTATTTCCGATATTTGCAATTGCTGTTCAATCATATTCGTCCCGATGGTCGTTATTTCCATTAAGTGCTCATGCCTGTTCCCGGCTTCACCGGAAATATTGAGTACACCAATTAAATCACCATTAGCGCGCCGAATGGGCGACGCCCAGCAATCGAGAAAGTTCACCGGCAGCGAATAATGGGTCCATGCCGGAATCGCTAAAGGAATTTTTTCGACAAGCACGGTGCCTATCCCATTAGTTCCCTTTAAATCTTCCTGCCAGTTAACACCTGGTGCCAGAAATATTTTTTTTGTTTTGGCAACAAGCGAGGAGGACCCCAAAGTTTCCAATATATAACCTTGGTTATTACTAAGTACCAATACATAATTCCGGCAACGCAAAAAATTGAATATCTGCTGCATAACAGGTTTCGCGGCAATAAGCAGGTCCTCATTTTGGGCAAGCAATTCTTTGAGATTTGTTTGCAGCAATACATCGCCCTGCAGCAATCGTTCATGATTAATACTTAGCCGGCGGCATCTGTTCCAGGACCGGAAAATTGTCGGTGGGACTTTATCAATTACTTTGGTATCCTTGCCGGTTATAAAGTTTTTCAATAAATTAACCATACTATCCTCCCCGCAATCAGAACCTTAGCGCAATTGATTTATAAAAAAAATATACCAAAAGAGCATGCTGCCAATTAATTTCCGCAAAGCGACGGCAGTCAGAATCAGACAGCGTTTCAACAGCGGACATTTTTCCAGAACACACCGTTCCGTTTACAGTACACTACCTATTAACTATTACCGATTTTTTCCTATTAAAAATATTCTGTATTTTTTACTTTATCTTATGTAATGAGTTTTGGCAATAGAACAATGTGAAAGGATTTCAATATGGTTTTGAATATACGGTATTTCCAAATGGCATTGTAAAAATAATGTACAACCAGCTTAAAGATAATACGACCGGTACACTAAATGGCGATAACCTGATCTGTCAGTTGACCTACACCTTCTAAAGCTCATGTCTATTCTTTAGGCTGCGTTTCATTAGTGGAACACCTTGGTGAAACATAATGTTCCGGTTTAGAAACACTTTGCCGGCAGCTTCTTACCTAATTCAACTGCGCTGCCACCCGTGAGCTTTAGTATACGTTATCGATAACAGCAGTACTTTTATGCTTGGCATGAATATTGCAATTATTTTAGGGTGCTATACAAAACAGGGGCTACGACCCCAAAGAGGAGGATTTTTTTCATGGCAATTGGAGAGCAAGTTTACGGGTATTACATTCCAACTGTAAGTCTGATGGGAGTAGGCTCACACAAACAAATTCCAGCACAAGTTAAAACTCTCGGCGGTACCAGCGTCTTCCTGGTTACTGATGCTTTTCTGGGACGTCCTGACGGAATGGCTGAAGATATCAAAGCCATGCTGGAAGCCGAAGGAATTAAAGTTACGATTTTTGCCGGTGCTGAACCAAACCCGACTGATAAAAATGTGCATGACGGCCTGAAAATTTTCCAGGACAGCGGCGCTGACATGATTTTAACCTTAGGCGGCGGTAGTTCTCACGACTGTGGTAAGGGAATCGGTCTTGTAGCTACTAATGGCGGCCATATTCGCGACTTTGAAGGTCTTGACAAATCCACGAAACCCATGCCTCCGTTTATTGCGGTAAATACGACTGCCGGTACCGCTTCTGAAATGACTCGTTTTGCAGTTATCACCAATACCTCTAACCACGTAAAAATGGCGATTGCCGACTGGCGGTCAACCCCGAATGTGGCCATTAATGACCCGTTGCTGATGGTTGGTATGCCGCCGGCACTGACTGCTGCCACCGGCATGGACGCGCTGACCCACGCAGTTGAAGCTTATGTGTCTGTAGCTGCTACTCCGCTTACTGATTCAGCGGCTTTAATGGCCATTAAATTAGTAGCTAACTATCTGCGCGCTGCAGTAGCCAATGGTCAGAACCTGGAAGCCCGTGACAAAATGGCTTATGCCGAATATTTAGCCGGTATGGCTTTCAACAACGCGGGTCTGGGTTATGTGCACGCCATTGCTCACCAGTTAGGCGGATTATATAACCTGCCGCATGGTGTATGTAATGCTATTTTGCTGCCTCATGTCGAAGCGTTTAATATTATTGCCTGTCCTGAGCGGTTTGTTGACGTTGCTGTTGCTATGGGTGAAAATGTACAGGGCCTGTCCGCGCGCGACGCAGCTGATAAAGCGATATCGGCAATTAAGAAATTATCCGCCGACATCAGCATCCCGTCAGGCCTCGCTCAACTAAATGCAAATGAAAAAGACTTCGAGGTTATGGCCGGAAATGCCATGAAAGATATTTGCAGCCTGTTTAATCCGCGCACAGCTACCCTTGATGATGTAATTGGCATTTACAAGTCTGCCATGTAATACACCACAACATTCCGTATGACATCCTCTCATTAAATAAATTCCTCATATCGTATAAATTCCTCTTTATACCTGGCATATGCCAGGTCTTTTTTTCTGTACCATAACCGGATTTTCCAAAAAATGGCTCACTTCGTGAGCCACCGTTTTGTGTCAATAGTTATCTACATAATCTTTCCGTCAAAGTTAATCCTGAGCGGCCGCAAATTCTTCGTCCACCAATGCTCCGCTTATCCGAGTCTGATAGTATCTGGCGATAATATGCGCATCTGCGGCAAAAGCCAGTTCGGGAAAGGGTCCGGATAGAGGAAACCATTCTACCGCTTCCAGATCATCACCTGGGCAGAGTTCGCCATTGACGACTCTCGCCAGCATAACAACCACCAATGTATGCAAATCAGCCCGCAGATAATTACACATCACACTGAGTATCGATTGGATTTCCACGTTAAGGCCCGTTTCTTCCTTTACTTCGCGCCTGCCGGCAGTAAGAAAGTCCTCATCAAATTCGATAAATCCGCCGGGCATGCACCACATTCCGGCCTTAAAACTGCTTGATGAGCGTTTACCTAAAAGAACCTTGTCATCTTTGAGGATTAAAACAGATACTGCCGGTGAAGGATTACGGTAATAAATAAAGCCGCATTTCGGACAGGCCAACCTGTTTCGGCCGGTATCCTTTTTTATTACCAGTTTTTCGCCGCAGGCAGGGCAATAATTGAAATTACCCGGAAGCGCAAATTCCTCGACAGCATATGCTGAAAAAACCTGTTTCACTTTCACCGGCATGAACATCTCCTTCCGGAATATTATTATCCTTTATCATAAGAAGTTTTCAACCGTTGTTCCCGCTGATGTCTTGCCAAAGCCAACTGAATAAGCCTGTCAATCAACTCACGATAGGGTATGCCGCTGATTTCCCATAGTTTGGGATACATGCTTATTTTCGTGAACCCGGGAATTGTATTAATTTCATTGACAACCAGCCGGTTGTCCTGGGTCAGAAAAAAGTCCACCCGGGCCATGCCTTCACAGCACAGCACCTGAAAAGTTCGCACAGCCGCCTTTTGCACTTCCTTTACCGTATCAGCGGCGATCTTGGCCGGAATCTCCAGAATCGCTCCGTTTTCATCCAGATATTTAGCCTCATAGGAATAAAACTCCTGCTGGGCAATAATCTCACCTACTGCGGAAGCAATGGGCTGTTCATTTCCTAAAACTGCGCATTCAATTTCCCGGCCTGCCACGGATTCTTCAATCAGAACTTTGTTGTCAAACTCAAAGGCCAATTTAATGGCCTTAATAAACCCGGCTTCATTTTTTACCTTGCTGACGCCGACGGATGAACCGGCATTGGCCGGTTTCACGAACAGAGGCAACCCCAATTCCGCCACCGCTTCCGCAAAACTTAGCTTCTCTTGCTCCCAGGAATTATATACAATAAACTTGGCGATAGGAATGCCGGCATCACGCAAAATCCGTTTGGCGACATCTTTATCCATGCCTATTGCCGATCCCAGAACTCCGGCACCGACAAAAGGAATATTAGCCAGCTTCAACAGGCCCTGGACGGTGCCATCTTCGCCATAAGGGCCATGCAAAACGGGAAAAATCACGTCAATGGTGTCCATAGGGCTTCTATCGTAAGTGCACACAAGCTGCTGGCCTTCGCTGCCAGGCACCAGCGCCACATTTTTGACCGTTTTGTTTAATGCAATTTTTTGGGGATCGTCGACATTAAGTAAAAATTGCGATTCATCATTCAAGTGCCAATTCCCTTTTTTATCAATACCGATTAAAGTAACGGCATATTTTTCTTTATCAATGGCGTCAACAATATTTTTTGCTGATTGCAACGATACTTCGTGTTCGGTGGACTTACCGCCAAACAAAATTCCTACATTAATTTTCTTCACAACATCATCTCCTTGAAACTATGGAACCCTTATATAACGCATATAAGATCAAGACTCCTATATATTGTATTTCTTGCTGTCATGAGTTATCCCTTTATTGCGGGATCTTATTTTTACTTTTGTTCCATAGCTTCCCGGGCAAAGCTTTTGGCCGCATCAAGCTCCTGCTGGGTAAGCATCGAATCCCGCAGCCTGTTGACTCTTCGGCCGATAATATTGCTGAGGAAACGAAAGGTAGGCGACTTTTCCTCCAGTTCGGTCTTCATAAAACGGATGCAGCCGTAACATTCGGCGTTACGCACCACATGCGCCCGGGCATCAATCCCGTGCCACCAGGCCATGATGCGCATACCCACCAGCAGCGGCTCACGGATCAGGCGAAACCACCAATAGCGTTCATAGCACCATTTGGCCAGACGGGCCGCACAATTCTTGCAAATAATGCGGGTTGGCTCCTGTGTCATAACTAATTCCTTCCTTCTTGATACTCAAGTATCTTATTATCCTTTATACAAGAATCTAGCAATAAACGCGAACTTCTCATATTAATAATACCTCTAAAAAATTCAGCAGCCAAGTCCTGGTAAAAAAACTTGGCTGCGAATTAGTAATTTTATTTACATTCATGAGATTATTCGCAAGACCGCAATTACTGCCGGGAGACCGTCAATACAAATCGTATTAGAGATACTGTCCCTTAATAACAAATTTTGTTTTATCTCCGGCAAAGAAAAAATCCCGGCAGAACCGGGATTTTTTCTTTGCCTTAGAAAGAGTAGGTCAACTGAGCAATAAAGTTATTGCCATTAGTGTTGCCGCTTGAGTCTTTCAAGTGGTTATACTGGAGAGCCAGGACGCCGTTCTTAAATACAGTGTAGTCAACGCCGTATTCCCAGCCTTTTACGTCGTTAAGATAGCTGACGGGCATTGCATCCGTTCCGTCAAGGGCGGAATTGCTGAAGAACCCAGGGTCAGCTTTTCTATAACCTACCCATATGCCATAGCTTTGAGGTTTAGCACCATCAGCACCTAAGTATTTGGCCTTTGCCATCCAGGCCTTAGAATCGGAGCCATTATTATAATATTTTGCAGAGTCGGAACTGTTTTTGCCATACTCAAAAGTAAGACCGACATTCTGAATACCATTGTAACCAAAGCCAACGGCCCAGGTTTTTAAAGCGGGATCGCCAAGAATATCATCTTTTGTCTTCGCATATACTGCTGTAAAATCAAAGTCTTTATTGACCGTCCAGTCAATATTAGCCGCATAAATATTTTTGTCGGCAAAAGGATTGTTATTTTGGCTACCAGTACTACCTGTATTGCCAATAACAGATTGGCCGGCTTTAAAAGCCATGCCGGTAAGCTTTACTTGATCGCCAACGGTTACAGAAATACCATCCTGAATAGTATCCAGCTTATTGCTGTCATAAACAAGACCTTTGCCCAAGACAACCGGCAGACGGCCAAGAGCGAAAGATTTACCACTTAAGTAAGCTTGTGTTAATTGGGAAGAAGCGGAACCACCGCCAGTAGCGGATTCTGCGGTGTAACGACCGACAAAAGCCAGGTCATCAGTCAGTTGGGCGTTCATATCAAGATGCAGACGGGTTTTTTCCGCCGGGCTGTTGGCGCCATTATTAACAGGCTCTTTTGTCCATTCATAACGCTCACGAACATCACCGGTAAATTTAATGTTGCCAACTTTGTTTTCCAGAGCGCTTACGCGAACACCAAGTTTGGTCAGTTCATCACTGAACTCTGCTTCCAATTTGGAAATTTCCGCTTTCTGCTCAGCATTGGCCTTGTCTTGGTTAGCCATAGCTTTTGCTACAATAGCAGCCATTTCATAACGGGTCATAGTTCTGTCACCGCGGAAGGTGCCGTCACCATAGCCTGTAATGATACCGGCTTTAGCCAGTTTTGCTACTGAATCGTATGCCCAGTGTTTTGCCGGAACATCTACGAAGGGGTTTGCAGCGGCAAAGGCAGTACCGGCAATACCCAGTACAAATACCAAAGCCAGAGTAATTACTAAACTTTTTCTCATGTTAATTCCTCCTTAGGTTTTTTAAAAATTTTGTTGATGAACTCAGCCTAAGCAGGGAACTACATTGAGTTGCCGTGTTTCCTCAATATTCCCTTGTCAGAGAGCTCATATCTATCACCAACTTCATGGACTGCTCTTGGGAAACCTAAGCTGCACCTCCTATCTGACCCATCAGTCCAATTAAGTGAAAGATCACCTTTATGTAAGTTATTGTAATGTATAATTATGACAAATTTGTGACAAACCCATGGCAATTTTGTTACAAATTAATATTTTTTTTAAAAATAGTTATTAAGTATATAGTAAATAAATTAGAGGCTCCCCCTCACCGGTAGCCTCTAATTTATTTATTATATTTTATTATTTATTTTGCGCTAAATTCCTTAGCAAGAAGCTGAGCTACGTGCTGGATAATTAAAACAGGAATGATATTAATAAACTACTTTACAAATCTCCCGTCATCTCTGGTGCTCGAAAGTTTATGTACTTTATTCTCAAACCACCCGTTCTTCGCCACTTCCCTGACATCAAATTCTGCGACATAAGGCTTAATATCCAGCAGAGGAGTTCCGTCTATAATGTCTACATCCCGGATACAAAGTTTGTTTCCTTCGACCTTGTCAAGACGAACTACGGAAAACCCAATTGAGTTTGGTCTCCCGGGAGAGCGTGTGGCAAAAATACCGTGCAGCTCATTGTCCAGAAAGGGTTTTACTAATAAAGAATACTCCTTCAGCAAATGGAAGTGATAAATCAGGATAAGATGAGAAAACCCAGCAATATCTTTTAATCCTTCCGCATATTCCGGGTATACTTCAATGCTGCCGGTAATATCCTGCGCCGCCGTTGGCTGAATGGGCGTTCCCGTAGGTTCTTTAAACGGCGAGTGAATAATGCCAATTGGCTTATAGTCGATCATTTCCTCCACCTCCGAAAAAAATACAAGGTATATCATGTTACCTTAAAACAAATTCCCTATAAGCCTGTAGTTAACCTTCTTCGATGTTCCCAAAAGATACAAAAAACCATGAAATCAATAACAGGCTTAGTGTTGCTTAGAGTTTACTTGCTTTTTCACTAAAGAAGCATATATGCCAAAAGCACATAAAATAGTCATAATAATGAAAGTTGTATGTATACTTACTAAAAAGTGCGGATATACGTTGGGTGTAATTGCTTGATTTCCTATATATAATATAAAGCTCAAAGTTGCTATTGCCAGACTCAACATTTGACCAATAAACCTCATGGTAGCAAGAATTCCATATGCTACCCCATAAGATCGTTTTTCAACCGAGTTCATGACCAAATTCTGATTCGGCGATACAAAAAACGCGCAGCCCAGTCCCTGTAAAATAAGTATAAGGATAATAATAAATAACGGAGTATGTTCACCTAGAAATACCAGCAAGAACAGCCCCGCTCCATTGAGGGCCATACCAAGAGAAGATACCCGTCCGGGTTCTATTCTGTCGGAAATCCGGCCGGCAAAGGGCGAAAATATTGCCTGTAATATTGGCTGAATAGTAAGTACAACACCTGCATATTGGGGACTTAAACCGGTAATAAACTGCAAATAAAGGCTCAAAAGATAGCCAACGACGACAGCTATACCGTAATTGATCAGAGCTGCGAAGGTTGAAAAAATAAATGACTTGTTCCCTTTGAAAAGAAAGATATCTACAATAGGGTTTGTTACAGTTGAAACCCACCTGCCAAAGCCAATTAACCCGGCGGCTCCGGTAAACAACAACAGCCAACCATAGGATGTATGAAGAAATGTGAATCCGCACAGTAAAGCAGCTAGTGAAAAACAATAGATTACCGCCCCGCCAATGTCCAGTCTCTCCCCTTTCGCTTCCGCCCATTCCGCTTTAAGATATTTCAACACAATGACCACATTTATTACACCTAACAGTGTACTAACCCAAAAGATGCTTCGCCAGCCGAAGTACTGTGTCAAAAATCCACCCAGCAATGGTCCGGCGGACATGCCGGCGTAGTAGGCAAATCCAACCAATCCCAGGGCCGGGCCTCTTTCACCGGCAGGATATACCGAGGCCAGTATTGCAATTCCCGTGCTCGCAAGCATGCATGAGCCTAAACCTTGCAGAACCCTTAAGATAATCAGTTGCAATCCTGTTTCTGAAAATACACATAACATCGAAGTGACTGAAAGGGTAATAATGCCCCATAAATATATCCGTTTTCGGCCAAATATATCTGCAACCCGCCCAAAGGGAACAAGGAATATCGCCACGGCCAGCAAATAGGCAATTGACACCCAGCTTACCGCAGCAGCAGTCATACCGTATTCATTTCCTATTGAAGGAAGCGCGACTATTATTGATGAACCCATAAATGATGGCAGCAACGCCGATATCAGGATTGTAAGCAACACCGGCTGCTTCGCTACATTGCTATTTTGCGGGCATTTTATTGTTTCCAAATTTACGCCTCCCTTTCTCAATAACAACAAATAATACCGGGACAAGGAATATTCCAACACCCGTAGCTATGGTCATATTATAGCAACAGAGCTGCTGCATGTATAATATTTATAACGTCTTCATCTTTATAGGAAAAAAGTATATATCGCGGAAAAGAGTCTAGTCCTATGAACATTAGGAAAAATCAATAATCCTCGCCGTCGCTCACGAGGGACAAATGAATAAAGACTGCCAGGCGTTTGCCTATGACCCAGCTACCATTTGTCAAGGACAATAAAAACTGCTATTCCATAGAAAGGAATAGCAGTTTTTATTAGCATGACTACAAAAACGGACTTTCACCTGTCTTAGCGCAAGAATTTAATCGTTATATCTGGCAAATATCTGGTAATAGTGGCAAATAATTCATTTTCAAAGTTGCTTTCATCGGAGACAACTTTCTCCAGTGTTTGTCGCTCTATACTTGCATAAGGTTTAATCACGCCCATGAATGGATGATGAACTTCCGAATCAAGTTTGCCGATTTCCACATCGTCTACCCTCAACCCGCCTAGATGAAGAACATATTCGCCAACAACCCGGCCATTTTCCGTAACTTGCAGGCCAAATTTATTTTTTCGGCCGGCTACTATTGGATTTATTACTGCAAAAAGATGTGAATGCTTTTTTTGGAGCGCATCAAGCACCCTATTCCGCATCGGCATTAATTTTTCTTTTACCAAAGCATCAACTTCTGTCAAGGTAACTGCCTGACTCATAAAATCACTCCCTGCAATTGAATTTTTTTGAAATTGTTGCCTGATTCTATCAGTATAGTTCCCACATTAAATTCTTTTACGTTTTATTTTCTCCCAATAGCAAGAAAAATATTATTATAATACGTTCCTCCAAAAACTCGCCTTTGGTAAAATTTATATTTCATTGCCAGCAATCGGCGGAAAGGGTGGACGGGACTCTAGCACTTGCGACAGATGGCAGCGAAATCCCGTCCACCCTTTCTGCCAGACCGATTATATTCACGTTCCCTTATAATTTCCCCCTTTATCTTACGTTCCTGAATAAATAGAACTCGGATCACTTCTACTGTACAATGCTTTGCGATTAAAAGAAGTCGAATAACAAGATCATAGTCTTATAACAAATCCTGTTTTTTCTTCTCGATTAAATCCTATATTCTCGTAAAACTGCAAAATACTCTCATCTTTTCTACTAGTCATAAGCATTACCTTATAACAGTTATTTTCTTTTGCTATTTCAACGGCCTTTCTTAAAACCGCTGTTCCGTAGCCTCTTTTTCGATGATCCCGGTGAGTCACAACATTTTCTATCAGGGCATAAGGCCTGGCTCCCCTTGTTAAATTCTTAATAATAATCAAATTACATGATGTTACAATTTTATTATTTTCCTCAATCACCAGGCAAAAATTATTGGGGTTTTCTAGGATTTCACTCCATAGTTCAGTTAGTTTTTCATCACATTTAAGTACCGGATCATCTGCATTTAAATACTCATAAAGGGTTAATAATTGCTCAAGCTCATTAAACTGAATCTTCCTGACTTTTTCAATCATTCAATACCCCTCTTTTCAATATTTAAATAATTCCTTTGTTGTGACAAACCTGAGAAATATATCTTCTGCTACGAACCTGTGGACAGATAGTGCCTAACGCTGAATTCCCAGATAAACAGGCAGGGAATAATGAAAAATATACCATACAGTGGAGCCAGCATATATAGGACACTAGTGTCTTCCACTCTATCCAGGAGGAACAGCAACGGCAAGTAGTTTACACAGCCAAACGGGATGACTAATGTAAAAAACCGCGTCACCCATTTTTTATATATGTCAAGGGGATACTGGGCCATTTCCCTGCCGCCGTCGGTAATAATATTTACCACTTCAAGGCCCTGGATAGTCCAAAAGCAAAGTGCTGCCGCCAGAATAAATATCCCGGTGAAAATGAAAACACCGCTTATTATCATTAGAAAAAGGGTAGCCACCTTGAAAATATCCCAGTGTATCGGGATATTGAATACTGCCCAGCCAAAAACAACTATACTTTGCAACAGGCGGCCGATTCTTGTTATTTCGATTTTCGACCCCATTACCTGAATAATTGTACTTTGCGGACGAACCAATATCCTGTCAAACTCTCCGTTAACTACCAAATCAGAAAAGAAATCGAACCCGCGGGCAAAACACTGACTTATCGCGAAAGCCATATGGATAATCGAAAAACATAAAGCTGCTTCGTAGAAACTCCAGCCCTTTATTGAGCCAAAGCGGGCAAATAAAAAATACATGCCGGCAAAAAGGAAAAATGGCATGAGAAATTGCCCGGCAGCAAGCATCCAGAAAGATAATCGATACTGCACCTGGGCTTTAATTAAAATCTTCAGGTATTTAAAATAAAGCAGCATTCGTCTAGCCTCCTTGTACCACGACCCGGTTCAATGCTTTAGCCAGGGCAATTTTTCCCGCTAATACAAGAACAAACAACCAGATTAGCTGGACGGCTATACTGGTTATCGCTTCATTCACCGGAATATTTCCGCTGTAAACCCGGAAAGGCAAATCCGACGCCAGGCGGAAGGGCAGGAGATAGGCCACCGTCTGCAGCCACCCGGGCATTAAGGGAATCGGAACAATTCCCCCGGAAAAGAATTCCCCGATAATACCGAAAATCATGATCGAACCAGCCGGTGACATTGTTACGAATACAGAGATATAAATAAACATGGAAACAGCGACAAGTACCAAGAGACCCAATGCCAGTGTAATCATAAACAATCCTAATGCGGTAAAACTGGCCGGTAACGATAAATTATATGGAAGAGGCAGCCAGAAAGAAATGACAAGAATAGGCAGGCACCGCAACAAAGCTGCTGCAAGCCTCTGGGCAACAAGTTTTGTATACCAGAATTCATATAAAGCACAAGGCCGGCATAGTTCATACGCGATATTTCCGCTGGTTATCAGGTTAAAGATTTGACTGTCACGCATCCACAAGATAGTTAACCATAGAAATGCCTGCTGCAGCCAAACATAGGAAATCAATTGTTGCAGCGAAATTGGCGGGACAACTGTCACGTTATCATAGAAGGCTTCATAAATCATCGCAAACAGAAAACCCCAGAAAAACTGGGTGAAGATGCCGGCAAAAGCAGCAATCCTATACTGGATGCCAGTTATCAGCCTTATCCTAAATATGGAGAAATAGGCATTCATATGGCATATTCCTTGTATAATTGCACAATCATTTCTTCTATCGGCGGGCTCTGCACCGTAATATCAAGTAATTCCAGCTGGTTATCAAGAGTCGATATGACTGAGGATACGCTTGCCTGTCCATTATCCACCAATAAACTGGCTCTTCCCGGCGAGCTGCTCAGCATTTTTACTCCCTGAATTTCCGGCGGTGTACTGTTTTCCTTGAAATCAATGGTAATGATCTTATATGTGCCAAACCGGTTCTTAAGATCATCTAAACTACCATCATAAAGAATATCCCCCTTGCCGATGAGCAGAATTCTGTCAGCTAACGCTTCGATATCATTCAAATCATGCGTAGTAAGTATGACCGTGACCTTTTTTCCCTTGTTAATATCTTTGATGAACCGGCGCACGGCGATTTTGGAGACGGCATCCAACCCAATTGTCGGTTCGTCCAGAAACAGTATTCTGGGACTGTGGAGCAATGAAGCCGCTATTTCACAGCGCATTCGCTGACCAAGACTCAACTGGCGTACCGGATTGCAAATAATGCTGCCCAAATCAAGTGTTTCCACAAGCATGGCGACATTCCTTTCATATTCATGTTGCGGTATTTTGTATATATCCTGTAATAACTCAAATGAGTCCATTACCGGCACATCCCACCACAACTGCGACCTTTGGCCGAAAACAACCCCGATATTTTGCACATGGCTGATCCTTTCTTTCCAGGGAGTCCGGCCCAATATGCTGCATTTGCCCTTGTCAGGCACTAGTATGCCGCTTAAAATTTTAATCGTCGTAGACTTGCCGGCACCGTTTGGGCCGATATATCCGACAATTTCCCCCTCATTTATTTGAAATGATATGTCTCGTAACGCTTCAACCGTCATGTATTCCCGCCGGAAAAGAGACTGGAAAGCCGCCTTGAAACCGGCGGTACGCTTAGCAACTTTAAATGTTTTGCACAAACCTTCAACAGTAATCAACTTCCACCTCCGTGAATTTCTGAAGCTACCTCACTTCATTATAGCAGAATGATCACTACGAATTGTTGCATGTATCGGGACATGTTAACAAATATTTCTCGGTATAATCCGATTATATGTACTGATTTCTCTTAATCTAAGATTTGAATTAGACTTTCAACTTTTTCAATGTTTCAGTTTCTTTTTGAATCCCTTATGTGTTTTAGGGCTATACCCCGCGGATTCATAAAAATTACAAGCATCAATTCTGCTGGTTTCTGTTACAAGAATTATTTGGGTGCACCTTTGGCTAGTTGCAGCTTTTTCAAGCTCGGCTATCAGTGCTTTACCTACTCCTCGATTTCTATAATTATTATCAACGATCATGTTTTCCAGAACCATAAACGGTTCGCCGCCACCATATAACTCCTCACAGATTATTCCCATTACCGAACCAATCAGCTTTTCATTTTCAATAGCGCTCAACAATATATGGGTGCCACTTTCGCGAAATTTGTTAAACTGCTTATACATTGTTTCAATACAAGAATCCTCATTCCAAAACTGTTTGTATAATTGCGCTAATCTAGGGATATCATCTGCAATCATTTCACGTATCATCATAATGTATGCCTCCAACCTTGAATCACAATTTGGATACACCTTGAATCTAGGAATAAAAAGCCAGAGGTTGTATCCCAAACTATGGAATGCAGCCTCTAGCTAAATTGGCTAGTCAGGTGCTCACAACCCTAATTAATTATATTATTCAGTGAAATACCTCGGCAATATTTTCTTCTATTCTTCCAAAGCAAAAAAGTATATTTACTTTTTAATTACCGGTATCCAGACCTCAGAGCGATAATCCGGACTGTTGATATCTCCATCGTAGTAGACCTCAATGTCCGGTCCGTTGCCTCTTTCAAAGCCGCCCGCCGGAAAAAACTCGGTATAAATCCGTTTAAATAGTTCCTGAATGGCATTAGGCATCGGGCCAATCGCTTCAAACACTCCCCACATCAACGCCGGAACAGTAAAAGTTTCAAATCCGGCAGTTTCAGTTCCGGAAGTGTTTTCAACAGCAATAACATAATTGAACTCACCCTCACTGGTGATATCTTTACAAATTCCCAGCAAATTTCTTCCTATCTGGCCTTCTTTTCCTTTTGCAGCAATATTGCTAAGTATGCCAATAGTACCATCGCGGCAAGATTCACTCCAAAATTGAGGAATTTTCGCCAGTTGCGAGTCGTTGACAGTAGACACTTTAAGTAGTTTCCCGATAACTGGAAATGACGGCTTTTCAACGATTTTATAATTCATTTCCTTGTCCCCTTTCAGTGAAATATGGAAGGATAAGCGTGGATAAGCCTTTAACTGAACCCCCGCCTCACGCGCCGACGTGGGTGTAACACCATGCAGTTTTTGAAATGCACGAGTGAATGAAACAGGCGAATCATAGCCGTATTTAAGCGCCAGATCAATGATTTTAATATCACTGTTTTGCAGCTCAAAGGCCGCATGAGTGAGCCTTCTCCGCCGGATGTACTCAGATAGGGAAACATCGGTTATAAAAGAAAACATCCTTTGGAAATGGTAAACTGAACAACATGCCAATTCTGCTGCTGCCTTAAAATCAATCTCCCCAGCCAGGTTTTCCTCAATATAGCCTATTGCTCTCTTCATTCTTTCCAGTCAATCCACATTTTTCCTCCTCCCATTATTAGTATAGCAAGAGGACTAATGGCGAACGCAACTTTTCATGCACCAATTTGTTTGCCTGGTAACAAATCAGGCTTGGTGAATTTTCCTGTTGCAAAATAAAATCCATATAATGGTGCAAATATATGTAAAATCATGCCCTATGCCAACATTTTTCTACCTAAGGTCGATGTGTTTGTCAAGCAAATCATTCTATTTGTCAAACCTATTATTTATACCGCAATTCATATCTCCATTTGTCATTTCCCGGGAAATAATCATGATTTTATTCGGCAATTTCAGTCAGACATTTGTATTTACCGTCAAAAAATAGTATTACACATTCAATATCATTGCTTTGTCTTCCGGTTCGGTGAACCCGCATTTCCGATATAGTTGTTCACCCAAGGATAAAATCTATTCTTAGTTTTACTAAGAGGTCCAAATCATCAATACTTGCTTCCCGATATTTAATTGGACTCATTTTTTCACTTCCTCTATCGTATCAGCAAATCTTTTTATAAATAATACTCGGTCCTGACCATAACCGTCATAATCAATATGGATAGGATTATTCTCTTGTATTATATTGCTGTTCTCCATAACAAAGCCCATAGCTGTATGATAGGCTATAGAGGCTTTGTTTAGCGGAGAAGTCACGCAGCGGACAGATTTGCAGCCTTTATGCCTGACATTCTCAAAAAAAGTAAAATATAGTTGTCTGCCAATCCCGGTTCCTCTATATTGAGGATGAATACCGACAAAGTGTATATATGATTCGCCAGGATACGACTGGGAGATAAACCCAACAATAAATCCGATAATATTACCATCATTTTCAGCAACAAAGCTCGTGTCTTTAAAATGAGTGAAAAAGAGTTTGGGCAGCATGTCTGTCATCTGACGGCCGCCCCACCAATCGTTTAGTACAGTGATTATTGATTTATAGTCCGACTCAGACACATTTCTAATTAACATCGGATCCTCCTCTTTAACATTTTCTTTAGATCGTATTCTCCCCTAATTCACTGAACCCTTCTTGCCATAATCCTATTTATTGCATGTATATGGAATATACCACTTTATCCAACTATCTTGATTGGTTTACTTGGAATTAACGGTTTTTTATGGTATATTTTTATTGATACTATTGTAAACGCAACAGTTACTTTCATATAAGAGACTGCTTAAAAACGCCCATCTGCGTCGTTGCCAAGGATTTCGAGGTCCTCAACGTACACCCCGTACGCCTCCGGCCTCAAAATCCCTGGTGCCTAGCATCTGAACATTTCTAAGCAGTCTCTCTGTTAATTAATGTTGCGTGTTTTTAAACACGCTCTATAATAAAAACATAATAAACAAGAGGAGTGCGGTTTATGGATATCAGGAAACTCCAGTACTTCCTTGCTGTTGCCGAAGAGGGCCAGATTACCAAGGCTGCCAAACGTCTGCATATGGCGCAGCCGCCGCTAAGTCAGCAACTTAAACAACTTGAAATCGAGCTGGGAATCCAGTTAATAGAACGAAACGGCAACCATAAAATTAGACTGACAGACGCAGGACAGGCATTGCGTAACCGCGCGGAGCAAATACTGGCCTTGGTCGACCAAACGATAAAAGAGTTGAAAGATTCGCCGGAAGGGCTGCAGGGTACATTAACCGTTGGAATTGTGCCAGCCTGGGATACCATCTTTTTACCTGATCGAATTCGCCGTTTCCGCGAACTTTTTCCGGAAATCAAGGTTGAATTTCAGGGAGGCGGTTCGCATAAAATTGAAGAATTACTAACTAACGGCATGATCGAAATTGCTGTTACACAATTCCCGGCCGATTTGGAAACCTATGCAGCAATGTCTTTGCCTGACGAACCGTTTGTAGCAGCCTCCGATCCCAAGCCAGGCCATGATGTGCCGGCAAACTATGTACGCTTATCCGACCTTGCAGGCAAACCCTTGATCGTTCATCATGGACATGAGGAAACACTCCGGCAATATTACCGGCAAATTGGTCTTGAACCAACGATTCGCTGCCGCCATAACGATGTTAGATCCATGTTGGCCTGGGCGGCTACCGGACTCGGAATAGCTATCGTCCCCAAATCCGCAGCAAATCTCATCCCCGATAATAACCTAAAGTTTGAGGAACTTATCGAGCCGCCAATAAGAACAACGCCTAAAGCCATCGTCTGGCTGCGCAACCTGCATCTATCAGCCGCAGCCCGGCACTTTATTGATACGTTTGCCGCAAGACAACTGAATAAATGAAATACAACATAGAAAATCAGTTTATATATTAAGGTGGTTACTCCTATGGATTATCGATCTGATTCTAATTCAGCAGAAAATGTTTTTACAAATACATACTCATTTTTATTTTGCAACGATGAATTATTAATTAAAGAACAAGCAGGCTGCTTTCCTATTCCAACTATGCATGACATCGCCATAATGAATATCGAAGCAACTTCTCTGCGGTACATCGGTTCATCAAACGGCAATACCTACTATGCCGCCGACTTTTGCAGCGAAGAACCAATGCCAGGATTCTCATTTATAAAGATAAAACAACTATCAGGATATATCGCTGAAGAATATTGGGGAATTGCTTTTCGCGCCTTCCATATCATAAACTGGTTGAAAACAAATAAATTCTGCGGCTGCTGCGGTGGAGTCATGCAAGTATTACCGCACTTACAGGAGCTTGCCTTAAAATGCCTTGCTTGTGACCACATGGTTTATCCCCGTATTTCTCCTGCCATTATCGTGGCGGTCATTAAGGGAAATGAAATTTTGCTGGCACGATCAAATAGATATCCCCCTGGCCGCTACAGTGTCATTGCAGGTTTCGTTGAACCCGGGGAGACGCTGGAAAACTGTGTAAAAAGAGAATTACTGGAGGAAGTCGGCATCGAAGTAGCGAATATTAAGTATTTTGGCAACCAGCCATGGCCTTTCCCCGACTCACTGATGATTGCCTTTACCGCTCAGTATGCCAGTGGGGATATAACCATCGATAATAACGAGATTGTTGATGCCGGTTGGTTTTCAGCAACAACAATGCCAGATATTCCTGCAAGAGGAACCATCGCCAGACGACTAATAGACTATTTCCTTAAGAAAAACGTTCCGTTTTCGAACAGTGAAGAATTTAAGTTACTTTTCGGCTAAACTGCAGGTAATTAGCTGTTTGCAGTCGCACGAAAAGTTATAAATTCTGATACAGCGAAAAACAGCAGGAATAACCAGATTGCATTTGTAATTAGCCATCTAATGATTTTTCCTGTTTATCACTACCTCACAAGGAGTTACCTAATGCTAGACAAGCTGTCTGAATCCTTATCCATCTTGCACAACAAGGCTTTTAAATCCTTCTGGTGTGCCCGGATATCTACCGCCCTCGCCTATCAAATGTTATCCGTTGCCGTGGGCTGGCAAATTTATGCTCTTACAAATAGCACATTTTATCTTGGACTTGTCGGCCTGATGCAATTTTTGCCTATGATTGCCCTCACCCTGATAGCCGGTCATACCGTCGACCACTACGACCGCCGTTTAATCATCCGTTTTTGTCAGCTTATAGAAAGCACCGGCCTATTACTCCTGGCAATAGGCAGTTATGGCAACTGGTTGACGAAAGAGAATATCCTGGCAATTGTATTCATAATCGGTGCCGCCCGTGCTTTTGAAGTACCCGCTATGCAGGCTTTGCTGCCCGGACTGGTAAATAGTGAACTTTTTCCCCGGGCCATTGCGCTGGCTTCTTCATCTAACCAGACTGCCACCATTATTGGACCGGCGCTGGGAGGTCTGCTGTACGCCTATAGTCCGACAGCCGTTTTTTCGCTGGTAAGTGTACTCTTTTTGTTATCCAGCCTGTTTATTTCCCTCATCAACGTTGATCTGACAGCGTCCCAACGCGAACCTTTCAGCATAAAATCCCTTTCTGCCGGAATTACCTTTATTCGCAGCAAACCGGCAATCCTGGGCGCCATATCCCTTGACCTGTTCGCAGTCTTACTCGGAGGAGCCACTGCTTTATTACCTGTTTATGCCCGTGATATCTTGTTCATTGGCCCGAAAGGATTGGGGATGCTGCGTGCAGCACCCGCCGCAGGCGCATTACTGATGTCGGCATTTTTGGCGCATAACCCGCTGAAGAAGCGGGTTGGCCGGACCATGTTTGCTGCGGTAATCGTGTTTGGAATTGCTACCATCGTATTCGCCATATCGACATCATTTATATTGTCCTTAGCCGCCCTGATAGTGCTGGGGGCGTCAGATGTCATCAGCGTCGTTATCCGGTCATCATTGGTGCAGTTGCAAACTCCTGACGAGATGCGCGGCAGAGTAAGCGCAGTTAATGCGATGTTCATCGGCACCTCTAACCAGCTGGGCGAATTTGAATCAGGCTTAACCGCAGCCTGGTTTGGTGTTGTCCCTTCCGTGCTCCTCGGTGGCATTGGCACAATTATCGTAGCCGTAATCTGGATGCGCTCCTTCCCCGAACTTGCCCGGATTGAGGCCCTAAAGACTGATTAGCCGATTTCATTTCCTATATCATCAATTTTTTTCTGGCAGACAATGCATTACCTGCTTCATTTAGTATAGAAGATTTTCTGTTAGATTTGGAAACTTTCCTTTTAGCACTGAAGAGTAAGGTTCTAGCAAAAATAATATCTTTTTCCCGTTTATGCGCATTCTAATTTGAAAGGCTGCATTCCGATTAACGGAATACAGCCTTTCATGAGTTTATTTTCGTTAGCCTGCAGATAGCCAATTCTTAGTACCTTTCCCGAAAAGTCATAAAGTCTTACACAATAGGAAAATAAACAGAATTACCAAGGACACGACCAGCCAGTTTTTAACCATTTTTGTACCACGTCGTAACACCAGTTTACTGCCGATATAATTTCCGGCCATATTGGCAATGGCCAAAAGCAAAGCTAGCGCTATTACCACTCTGCCATTCAGTAAAAAAACCGCCGAGGAGGTGATACACGATATTACTGTAAAAGGCTTGGCTGTTGCTGAAGCCTTTACAAGGTCCAGCCCGGTAAAAAAATACAAAGCCAAGATGAGAAAGCTGCTGCTGCCTGGACCGAAAAAACCATCATAAAATCCTGACGCAAAACAAATTACCGGGATTTTTATCGCCAGCATTTTAGGCGGCATGTCATTATCATCTTTGCTTTTTCGGGGAATAACGGTTGCCAGAAGCGCCAGCGGCAGCAGAAACAGGATAATTTTCCCCACAGTCTCATTAGAAAATAAGAGAATGACCTTGGAACCTAATAACCCGCCCAGCAGCGAAAATACAATTCCCCTGCCAACTATTTCCCAGCTTACTTTTTTGTTTATGACAAAATTGATAAAAGAACCAAAAAGTCCGAGGGTTGCCGTAAATTTATTGGTTCCCAGGGCCATTTGCGGCGGCAGCCCGGAAAATAGAAGAGCCGGCAGCAGCAACAGACCACCGCCGCCGGCAATGCTGTCCAGAAAACCGGCCACAAAAGATGTGGACAGTAAAAATACAGTGATTGTTGCAGTCATTAAAATTACCTCGATAGTATTCAAAACGTATGCAATAAGAAAATTCCTCTTACGATTCAGTATACTACAATATTTTGCAATTGTCGCCCGGAAGAATCCGGGTGTGCTTTTTTCAACATGTATCTTCCCGGAAACTACCGGTAACGGTTCATGTATTTTGAATACCTGGTTTTCTGCCTGTATAATCTATTGTCCGGAATTTTATAAATCTTATATAATGATAGCGAGTGAAAAGGAGTGGTGTATTATGACTGAGCTGAAAAAAATGGATGATTTGGTGCTGCAGGAACACTATTCCACCTTAGTCCGCAGCTATAAAAAATATCTGACGCAAAAGCTTAAACTGGATATGTCGCGGGGCATCCCATGTCCGGATCAACTGGACCTTTCTGCCGGACTTATTCATTGTCTGGGCGAAAAGGATTACAAAGCGGCAAACGGTACGGATTGCCGGAATTATGGCGTTATGGACGGTATCCCGGAAGCCAGGGAGCTTTTTGCCCAGGTCCTGGAAACAAATTCACAGCAAGTGATTGTCGGGGGAAATTCCAGCCTGACTCTAATGCATGATCTAATTGCCCGGGCTTTGTTCCACGGATTACCGGACAGCAACGCCCCCTGGGGAAAACTGCCCCTAGTCAGATTTCTCTGTCCGTGCCCCGGATATGACCGGCATTTTGCTATTTGCGAATACTTCGGCATTGAAATGATTCCTGTTAACTATCAACAGGACGGCCCGGATATGGCCCAGGTGGAACAACTGGCAGCCGCCGATTCAGCTATTAAAGGCATCTGGTGTGTACCAAAACACAGTAATCCCACTGGCATTACCTACTCTGATGCAGTGGTAAAACGGCTGGCAGCACTTCCTGCCAAAGCGCCGGATTTCCGGATTTTCTGGGATAATGCTTACACTGTACACCATTTGACCGACAACCCGCCACATTTGCTGAATATCCTGGACGAATGTAAAAAATCCGGCCATCCGGATCGCGTTTTTATGTTTTGTTCCACTTCCAAAATCAGCTTTGCCGGTGGCGGCCTTGCAGCAGTAGCCAGCAGTGAGACAAATATAAACTGGCTGAAAAAGCAAATCAGCATTCAAACAATCGGACCTGACAAAATAAACCAACTGCGCCATGTCCGCTTCTTCAGAAATCTTGCCGGCATCGAAGCCCACATGCAGCGGCATGCAGCTATCATCAAACCGAAATTTGCTTTGGTGCAGGAAATTCTGGCAGCCAACTTAGGAGGTAAAGGCCTTGCCTCCTGGAGCAATCCGGCAGGGGGATACTTTATCAGTATTGACACATTGCCCGGATGCGCCCGGAAAGTTGTTGCCAAAACTGCCGCCGCCGGAGTCGTGCTTACACCGGCCGGAGCGACCTATCCTTACGGCAAGGACCCGGAAGATAAAAACATTCGGCTCGCTCCGACATTCCCGTCATTGCCGGAGTTAAAGCAAGCCATGGAATTATTTGTCCTTTGCATTATGATAGTTAGCGTAGAACAAGAATTGGAAAGAAGAGGGCTGATTCCCGTCTCTAAATTTCGACATAATAAAAAACCGTAAACGCCCAATTCTGGAGGAAGTAAGAGTGATCATTCTAGTATAACCCGGTACCATCATGACAAACGACTTGCCTGAGTTGGCATAAGTCAATTATAACAACGCAAGCCTGAAGCCCCCACCCTAGGGTAGTTTTGCCTGTAGTTTTTATTTTTGCGGATATCGCCTCCATACTGCTAATAAGTTTTGCGAATTTTGAAGAAATTCTCAAATTGCGGCAAAAATATGCAGGTTTTTGTCAATCAAGGTAGAATATTGTAGATACAGCAATTACAATTCAGGCGGGGGGAATATTCATGAAAATGTCAGTTGGCAATAAAATTATTTTGGCATTTGCTGTTCTGGTTGCACTTATCGTAATATTAGGGATAACCTGCTTTATTGCACTTGATACAACCAAGGCCAGTATCACTCAGCTTCAAGCCGCCAAGCAGCGCAGTGAGCTGCTGGCAACCACTGCGCTGGCGCAAAAGAGTGCGCTTGCGGCTGTCCGTGGTGCACTCTTTTATGGTACAGATACCCATTTCCAACAGGCGGAACAAAGCTATAATGATGCGGTAAATTTTTTGACAAAACTATCTGCGTTGATGCCTGCTGAGAAGAAAACCGACATGGATAAGCTCCTTGCAGCAGTAACTAGACAAAGAGATGTGACCATTAATCAAACCTTGCCAACTCTCAGAGCAATAGCAAAAGAAACCGCTGCAGGCAATGTCGAAGCGGTTCAAGCTCTCCGCGAACGAATAAATAAAATTAATGCTGAAATGATCCCCCTTTCAGGTGAAATAGCAAAAACGATGGATGACATTAAAGCTTATAACGACCTGCAGGACGAGACCAATATTAAGGCAGCCATTGCGGCTGCCAATAGGACAACAATGATTACCATTGTCCTTATTATCGTCTCACTGGTTACCGCTATTGTACTAGCGGTTCTGATTACCAGAAATATTCGCGGCCCGCTTTCAACAATCATTGCCGGAACCAATAAATTTGCGGCCGGTGACTGGCGTACCCCGCTGGAAATTAAGACGAAAGATGAATTTGCCGAAATGGCTGATGCCCTTAATTCTATGAGGAATAATACGATAACGCTGATCCGGCAAATCCATGCTTCCGTTGAACAGGTTGCCGCATCTTCCGAACAATTGACCGCAAGTGCCGAGCAGTCTGCGCAAGCTGCAAATCAAGTGGCAGGCTCTATTTCCGAAGTTGCCACAGGAATGGCAACGCAAGTTCAAACGGCAGAAGGAACAACAAATATCGTTGAACGGATTTCGGCAAGTATTGAGGAAATTGCCACTACGGCAGGCGGCGTTGCCACTACGGCGGCAAAAACCTCCGAAGCTTCGCATGATGGCCGCAAGGGAGCAGAACAAGTAATTCGACAAATGGCAAACATTGAAAAGTCGGTAGGCGAATCGGCCCAGATTGTCACCAAGCTTGGCCAGCGATCCCAGCAAATTGGCCAAATAGTGGATACAATCGCCGGAATAGCAGGACAAACCAACCTGCTGGCACTCAATGCCGCCATTGAAGCCGCCCGGGCCGGTGAACAGGGACGTGGTTTTGCGGTTGTCGCCGAAGAGGTGCGCAAGCTGGCTGAGCAATCCGAAGAAGCAGCTAAGCAAATTACTGATTTAATCAAGGAAATCCAGGCGGATACGGATAAATCGGTGGCGGCTATGGCTGAGGGAACCAGGGAAGTAAAGCAGGGAACCGCTGTCGTCAATGCTTCAAGTGAAGGATTTGAGAAGATCAATACTCTCATTGATGAAGTTTCAGCTAATGTGAAGGGTATTTCGGATTCCATCCAGCAGATTGCCGGCAGCAGCCAAGAGATCGTTGCTTCGGTGAATAATCTTGAAGAAATTAGCAAGACGGCCGCCGACCACTCCGCAACGGTTTCCGCTGCCACGGAAGAACAATCAGCTTCAATGCAGGAAATTGCCTCTTCAAGCCAGTCATTGGCCAGACTGGCTGAAGAATTACGTGAAACTGTTGCCTTGTTCAAGATATAGAATACGATATTGAGTCACAAAGACCGGATTCTTCTTAGAATCCGGTCTTTGTCGTTTATAACAGTCCCCCGTATTTTACCATAATTAGTGTTTTCTTTCCGACAGTAGAGCTCCACCTATACCGATATTATCTGGATCATTTTCTTTGATAATAACAACAAAAGCCTGTTCCGGGATCTTGGTAACAGCACTGGCTTCTTTCGTAAATCTTTCTACTAAATCCTTTTTCTGTTCTTTGCTAAGTTTTGAAACTTCCAATGTAATAATTGGCATAAGACTTCCCTCCTATACTTATTACTATTATTTTAATACCAAATTTCCTAATTAAACAGGTTAATAATGTAATTTCCAATAGTTCAGTAATTATATTACCAAAAAGGCTGGCCTGATATGTTATCAGGTCAGCCTTTTTTTCTGTTCCGACAAAAAAATATTTTTTTTTTATTTTCTAAACAAAAACGAAATATATATTTCCGAACATACCATAAGAGATACTTCCCCGGCAAAACTCATTTTCAGGGGTGATGCCGTGGAAGAACTCGGTTTTGCTAAGTTGGCAACCCAAAGCAGCAGAACATAAAACGCCATTATTCTGGGTAATATGCTAAATCAATCCGTAAATTCAGACGTAGACAAAAAAGTCACGTCCAGTTTCCCATTAATAAGGAGGAATAAAAATGAGCACAAGTTCAGTATCAAGTACCAGTAACAACTTTTTTGTCAGTTCGAGCAGCACCTCAACAACTAACAGCAGTATCGACTTTGATTCATTTCTTAAAATATTATCTGCAGAACTGAAGTATCAGGATCCCTCTGACCCGGTCAGCAACACCGAGTATGTATCCCAGATGGCCCAACTCAGCTCCTTGTCACAGTTGGAGAACGTCTATGCCGCGTCAAGCAACAGTGCCGCTTTCGGCATGATCGGCAAGGAAGTAGCGTATCAAACGACCGATTCATCAGGCAAAACAACCGATGCCAGCGGGACGGTTAAATCAGTATTCACCTCCAACGGCACCACCTATCTTAATGTTGATGGGACAGCAGTACCACTTAAGAACATAGTGGAGGTTGCCGACAGCTCCAGCAGCACCACTTCAACCTGATAAGGAACTGAAAGATAAGCGATATGTCCCAATAACCCCGCATGGGGAATGCCTGTTACGACAGACAGAAAAATAATATTCAGGAGGTAATTTCAACTATGATGTCCGCATTATTCTCGGCCGTGTCGGGTCTAAAATCCGAACAGACCGCCCTTGATGTCATCTCCAACAATATCGCGAATGTCAATACCACCGGTTACAAGGCGTCGCGAGTCAGTTTCAGCGATCTACTAAGTCAGACCCTCAGCGGCGCTTCCAGCGGTACTTCAACCAGAGGTAGCACCAACGCTAAGCAGGTCGGTCTTGGTACCAGTATTGCCAGTACCACCCTCAACATGACGGTAGGCAGCACCACCTCCACCGGCGTCGACACCGACGTGGCCATTTCCGGTAGCGGTTTTCTTGTCGTGACAGGTGGCTCAGAGGGCAAATATCAATACACCCGTGAAGGCGATCTCACCATTGATGATGATGGCAACCTGACCGTAAACGGCTATAAAGTCTGCGGCTGGGAGCAATATACCACTGATGCCGACGGCGACTATGTTTACAGCAGTTCCTCAGATGTTGAGCCTATTAATGTT
>JAEYSJ010000207.1 GCA_023434855.1 Bacillota bacterium
TCATATTGATCGGCAATCATAAACAACAACCCCTTAAAAAAAATAAGCCCGGAGAGATATCTTGACGCACTGAAATACGCCAAGCTATCCCCCTCGGGCTTTTTGTGCCAATAGGTGCCCCCGCGAAAGCGGGCTGTAGCGCTCGGTCGCAGCCCTCGTAAAGAGGCGGAACCCTAGCTACCTTTTCCAAGCTTGAAAATGAGAAAATCTATGGTTATTTATTATTGTATCATGGCCATCGTTCTTTGTCTTTAATTTTAGTTCGATGCACAGAACCCCTAAATTTTTAATTGGGCATACCCATATTTATTTCTTTACTTGTTTAACCAGCTCTTCAGCATAATCTTGCCTTACCTTACGTGCTTTCACCATTTCCGCTACAACCTGATCGATAATATCTGGAGTAGCACCTGCTGCCACTGCTACGTTCCTTGCATGGAGGGACATATGGCCGCGTTGAATTCCTTCGGTAGCTAGCGCTTTTAATGCAGTGAGATTTTGCGCTAAGCCAACAGCGGCAATAACTTCTCCTAACTCAACTGCTGACTTAACACCAAGTATCTTTACTGCTAAACGCGCCACAGGATGAACTTTGGTTGCTCCTCCGACTAAGCCAACTGCCATTGGTACTTCGATCGTACCGACTAGGTCACCCTCTTTATTCTTCTCCCATACCGTTAAAGAAGTATACCGGCCATTGCGGGCTGCATATGCATGCGCACCTGCCTCAATAGCGCGTGTATCATTCCCCGTGGCAGTCACAGCAGGAATGATGCCATTCATAATTCCTTTATTGTGTGTCGCGGCGCGATAAGGGTCTACAGCGGCAAAGGTATATGCCCAAACGATACCATCAACGACATCCTCTCCCCCCAATGTCTCTTTATCAATCACCGTTCGTACGCGGACCAGCCGTTTATCAGCCAAGTTAGACAAAATACGCAGATAGACCTTGCCGCCAGTAATTTGCTCAATATAAGGAGCTAACGCTTCAGCCATAGTATTTACCGTATTTGCTCCCATGGCATCCCGGGTATCCGCAATCAGGTGCATAACTACCATTGTTCCTAATGGTGATGGTACTATTTGTACTTCCAGGTCTTTCATCCCGCCGCCTAAGCTAATAAGCATAGGGTCCTGGGAATTTGCTATTTCTATGAGTTTTTCACGAGCTTCAAACAGCTTAAAGCGGGCTGCATACGGATCTGCTACATTCACAATTTGAATTTGAGCCCGCATGATTGGTCCAGTATTACTTGTAAAGAACCCGCCCTTTACCCGGGCCATCCTAGCAGCATTGCTCGCCGCGGCAATAACAGAAGGTTCTTCAACTGCCATTGGAATGAGGTAATCCTTACCGTTAATCGTAAAGTTAACTGCTATCCCCATAGGCAGTGGCATAACACTAAATACATTTTCAATCATATGGTCTGCCGCTTCTATGCTGAGAGCACCGGTCTTAGCAAGTAACGAGACTTCTTCTTCAGTTAAGCTGCTAAACTTAGCAACTTCTTCAAGACGCTGCTGTGGTGATAGCTTATAGAACCCCTTAAACTCACTCGTTTTCATTTGCTATGCCCCTTTCTATTCAATTTCCATTCGTAACAATGCTGATGCCATTGTTTTGCCCAGTGTATCAAGCCGTAAAGACTGGGTGGCGCCCCCTCCTAAAGCCTCTTTCATCACAAAATTAAACCCGCTTAATGTAGGAACATCATAACGAATTACCTCACCCAATACTACCCCTTTAAAATGCTCCTTTACCTTCTCTGCTGTAACTTGTTCTTGTAACAGTTCATAATCCTTCGGATCACGAGCGTATAAGCAAATATTACTGATGTTTCCTTTATCCCCTGAACGGGCATGGGCCACATCTTTAAGTAAACACTTAGCCATTACTTCACCTCCAAAATATGTGGTGTCAATTTCACAGCATCACGAGGAATAAGCGTAGGCCAAAGTGCAATAATCTCGCTTACTTTAGGTCTTCCACCGAAGAAGCATGCACCCGGTGGTCCATTTAGTTGCAAGGGAGCAATCTCCGGTGCTAGTTTTTGAGCCTCCTTCTTATCCTTCGTTCTTATTGTCATCCGCATGACAACCTCATTCGGTTCGCTAGTAAGCGGGGCAGCTATCGGTCCATGCAGAGCATTTACCCCTAAGTAATCTACCCGTATTTCCTCTGCTTGGAGTCCCTTTTTAGCCAGCCGTTTTTTTAATATTTCTGCTGCACACTGTGCCTTCTCATAAGCATCAGGCCAGGCAAAAGGTAAATAGCCCTCAATTTTATAACCGGCCTGGTAGCCAACACATAACTTTAATTGCTCAGGCCGCGCTTTGCCAAACACGTCGTCAAGACGAACCTGATCCTTGCCGGTTTGGGTCAGCCTTGCTTTACTTACATCGACACTAACATCCGGTGTAATGTAATTAGCCGGATCATGAATTTCATAAAGGAGCTGCTCTTTGCAGGTTTGTTCAGAGATTAAACCACCGCAACCGGGGGCTTTTGTAATAATAATCTCCCCATTTGCACTGACTGCCGCAATTGGATAACCGAGTGAGTCAAGATCTGGTACTTCACGCCAACCATAATCAAAGTTCCCGCCACTGCCTTGGCCACCGCACTCCAGAAGATGCCCTACTATAATACCTTTCGCCAAGTCATTCCAATCCTGCGGCTTCCAGCCATACTCATATGCTAAAGGTGCAAGGAACAAGCTGGAATCGGTGGCACGACCGGTTACTACTACGTTTGCCCCCATTTCCAGGCACGATAGAATAGGCTCATGACCGTAGTAAACATTAGCGTTCACAATCCGGTCTTTAATTTCGTCAAAATCCCGGCCGTTATCTAAGTTTTTCATTGTGATTCCCTGTGACTGCAAATCCGTCAACTGCTCTAACAAGTCATCGCCTGTTACATACCCTATTTTAAAATTACTAATTTGTTGGCTAACGGCAAGTTTTTTAATTTCGTTGACCGCTCCTTGCACATTCATTCCGCCGGCATTAGATAGAACCTTGATGTTCTTATCCAGACATTCCTTGAGAATGACACGCAGCATATCAATGAAATCCTGGGCAAACCCCCGTTCCGGGTTACGCTGCCGCTGACGCTGCATAATGGATAAGGTTAATTCGGCTAAGTAATCACACGCCAGATATTGCAGATTACCTGTCTTGACCATATGAATCGCAGCATCGTTAATATCACCCCAGAAGCCTTGCCCACCACCAATACGTACTGTTTTCAAAAAATCATCTCCTTTGTAACCTTACAGAAAACATTGTTGTATTTACTTGATTCCGAATAACGTAAGGACTATGTAGCTTGATGCATAGTAAGTCATATACTGCACTCCTGTATGAATACCAAAGAAGCGATTTAAAATACCCCCAAGAATCGCGATAGTTATGGAAATACCGATACCAACAATGCCAGCTTCATAGTAAGAGAGAACAATAATGAGCCCAGTAAACATGCTGATAATCGCTTCCTGGCTAACTGTTTGCAATACCCAGACGCTCGCTTTACGGGCATAATTCATCGAAAACGGATAGGCTACCAAAGACGCTACGATAATCCCTATAAAGCCATACAACAGGTACTGATAGGGAACCATTAAGTTGTGCAAGTTATGAATCGGTTGAGAGGTAAAAACGGGTGGGGCATTAAATAACGGAGCAGCAGGTCCAAGTGCCATGGGGCTGAGCGGTATACCAAAGGCCATCAAGGGAATGATCGTCTCAGCAATATACGTCGCTTCTGTCACTCCGTTCATGGCAGCTAACGAAGTAGTTAGCCGCTGATATAAGCTCTTTACCCGGGATGAGATAATCTCGCCTACCATAACAGTCATCCCGACAGGACTAAAGGTAAAGGTTAAGGCCGACACGGTAGCAGCTGCGGCAGTATACATCTTCTGCTCCCCTGATAAAATAGCAAGCGGATTGGGAAAATACCCTTTCCAGCTTTTTAGTTCAGGTGCCAGCCAAAACTCCCGGGGCTGACTGCGGGTAAGTAAGTGCCTTGATATTGGTGAAAGCAGAGTCACTAAATCAGCGAACATGGGACCTATGGCTATCCCTAAGAAAATACTGATGAAGACTCCTTTACCCAGCGCCGCAATAGCCATTTTATTTAGTCCCTGAATTAAGAATGCAAAGGGTATGAGGACAAAGACACTGGCCCATTTGCCACCCGATGTATAAGCGATGATAACAGCAGCAATAGTAAAGATGATGGGAGCCCATGATTTAACTGCTTCAGCAAAAGGAGCTAACAGCGTGGCAAAGCCAACGGAGATTGGCAAGGCAACAAAAGCAGCTATAATGCCTCCCGAAATCATCTTCCGCAGGGCAATATGCGGTACACCCAAGCGGCGAAGAATACTGGCATCCTGAAGCATCGGAACTGCCATCGTATCGCCCGGAACTCCCATCAGCGCTGTTGGTATGGCATGTGTCATATGTTTGGAAACAGCAGCGGCTATAAACCAGGCAAAAACTGCTACAGGTGGAAATCCCAGTAAGATTACCAGCAGGGTTAACGGCGCAATTGTCGCCGTTTCATCGGTTCCGGAAATCAACCCAATTCCGGAAAAAATGATCCCTCCCGCGAGAGCAGCCCCTAACCCCCAAAATAGCTCATTGAGAAACAGCGCGTCCATCTTGTACTTCACCTACCTTACTCTTAGTATTTTTCCGGGCAAATAAGTCGTATATCTGCAAATCCTTCATTTCTTGTATAACTTTTGGCCCGACAAATTGAAGCTCATCTGCTTCTTTATCTATATCAATTTTTAATTCTTCTAACACAGCAAGACGGTCTGCCTCAGAAAACTCCGCTTCATTTAATTTCCGCTTTGGTTTAAACAGCTTTGCTGAAATGATGGCCGATAAAAGACATCCTGCTATTCCTATTAGCAGTGCATAGGCAGTCATTAAATTTGCTGCCAGCTTAGAGACGTTTGCTTGTAGATAATTGAGGCCTAGGATATAAAACAATAAACTGATAATAATTCCAATTCCCATTGCAATTGCAAGATGCTTGAGGTCGACTGTATCTCCCCAAACATCGGCATAGGGCTTTTTCTCCATACATATACCCCCTCAAATACTTTTTCAGCTTCGCTCACTTCGCTTTGTGTCTAATCGATATATTCCCCCTCCCTGAACTGGTTCTCATATAGCTTAAATTTGCAATATTCATGCCAAGTATTTTACACCATTACAACCCTTGATTTCGCTGAATATTCAAGATAGTTTGTGATAAATCCACAGCTCTTTGTATACGCCAGTAAACAGAACAGGGTTTTCTCATTGAGAAAACCCTGTTCCAAACGTATACATATGTATACTATATCTACATATATCCGTAATTTTTCAGTTTCTTATAAAATGCTCTACGACTTATTCCAATCATTTTCATAGCCTGAGTCTTATTATTATTACAAACCTCCAAAGCTTGTCTAATTAACTCGCGCTCTTCGATCCGCCTGTTACTTCTTAGTGTCTCCATAGTAGAAAGCGTTCCGGATAATGACGATACACTTTGCAAAACTGCCTCGTTACTAATATGCCCAGGCAGATGCTCGATACGGATCTCTCGCTCCGCACACATAATTACTGCATATTCTATACAGTTTTGCAGCTCCCGGACATTGCCGGGCCACTCATAGGCTGAAAGAAAGCGGATCGCCTCGGCAGAAAGAGTTCGGTCCTTTTTGTACTTTGCATTATTTTGGTGTAGAAAATACTGAGACAGCAATCCAATATCTTCGCCACGCTCACGTAAAGGTGGTATTTTAATAGACACAACATTTAGCCGGTAGTATAAATCAGTTCGAAACTGGCCCTGCTTAATCATTTGTTCCAGCGGCTTATTCGTGGCGGCTATGACTCTTACATCTACGGGGATGCTCTGAGTACGTCCAATCTTTTCTATTTCTTTTTCCTGCAAAACACGAAGCAGCTTTGACTGCATGAAAGGCGACATGTCACCGATCTCATCAAGGAAGATTGTTCCTCCTTCAGCCAACTCGAATTTGCCTAGTTTTCCACCCCGTTTAGCCCCGGTAAATGAACCTTCCTCATAACCAAACAATTCACTTTCCAGCAAGTTTTCCGGAATGGCTGCACAATTTACGCTAATCAATGGTTTGCTGGCTCTACTACTATTTTGGTGAATCGCCTTAGCAATGATTTCTTTTCCGACGCCATTCTCCCCGCCAATTAATACCGAAGCATCTGTTTTAGCAACGATCATGGCTTGTAATAACGCTTTGAGAAAGGCGGGATGCTTACCAACAATCGAATTACTTAATAAATAATCATGTGCCTCTAGTTGATTCCGAAAGTATTCTGCTAAGCCTTCAGCCCGGTTGAGAGCTTCACTTAGCTTTTTCGTCTCAGTCACATCACGGAAGATTGATACTGCAGCGATTATCTTTTTGTCCTTTTGTATAGGATGAATATTTACTACAACGTCTCTTCTCAGTGACTTAATCTGCACAGCCTTGCCTAATACAGGTTCGCCTGATTTTACAACATCAAGTATGGTTGCTCCAGGTTCAACTCTTTGTATTTGCCTGCCTAAAACATGATCTTTTGCGACGCCTAAAATCCTTGAGTACATTTCGTTCACATAAAAGATGCGACCATCAGCATCAACGGCAATAATGCCTTCCTGAAATTTATCAAGAATCTGGGTCAGAACCCAATTGTCACATGCCTGGGTTAAATAGGAGAGCATCTCGTCATTTATCGCCATTATTCCACCCCATTGGCCCTGGATTTAGAGGAAAAGATTCTCTTTTATGGCTACCATATCCTCCTGCTAGAATCTAGTTGCACACAAGATTACAACCTCAGAAAAATTCCTATCAGCAGCACACTATAAAGCCATATATTTTTTTGAACTTCTTATTTCCGCTTCGATATTGCTTACCTAATTCAGTTATTTTTAACCGATGAGCAAAAATAAAACTTTTTCACATTTTACTAAACAAATATACAATAAGATGCATATAAAGAAAGAGGGGGCATTTTACAACTTTTAAGTCACTAACAGAAATGTTTATTTTGATAATAATTAATAAATATCCTCAGCGCACCTAACATCTATTTTAAGCATTTAACAGAGAACTCCTTGAACAAGAAGCTCTTTAGGCGTGAGTGAGTTAAATCCTGGTAGAAGCAACCTAAACCGTAAAAATGAGGAGGCCATTTATATGAGCGCAATAATTAAACAAAGTTTGCCAATAGTTGAAAAAATGATTCAAAATGCAAGCAACCAAAGACAAATAGCATTGAAAGAAAGTAAATTCAAAGTAAATTTAAATAATATAAAAGATAAAACAAAATCTACTGAGCAAATTGATGTTAGAGCTGAGGGGCACCATGACCCCAATACTGCACTCTATCTTGATGCTTCCTATCTTAATTCACCCCAATTAGATAGCATTGTTGCAAATGGGGTTGAAAACTGGTACTATTTCTACGTTCCATCAACATCGCCTAAGGTAAAAATTAATTATCGATTTATACAAGCTGCTAGTCAAAGTTGCATTGTAGCTTTATACCAATTACAGAGTGATTTAACTACTTTATCGGTTGTAGCTTTTGGAACTTCAGGAGAAAACGAAACGATTAATTATATTGATAATAGTTCAACCGGAGTGTATTTTTTAAGAGTTATACCACTTGTCCCAGCTAATAGTAATCCGTATGAATTCTATTTGCAATTACACAATAATTATGATTTAATTGGCAGCAACTTTTCTAATGCACGAGAGTTTACAGATGCATTGTCTGTTACTGGAAAAATTAATTATGTTTGTGATCAGGAATATTTTAAAATTACTTTATCCGAGTCCGGTTCTTATGTTCTTGCATCTCCATTAGGAAGTAATTTTATAATTCATTTGTATGATCAGAATTTAAACCCAATATTAACACTACCGATGACAAACGAAATATACCGAATAGATGGCTTCAATACTACAGTTTACTACCTTACTGTTGGATATTATGGTGATGCAAGCAGTTTTGTACCAATTGCTTCTTATCCCTTAGAGTTCACCAAAACAAGAATACCGGCAAAAGCTACATTTATCGATCTTTCGTACATTGATCCTGAAAAAGTTAATTGGAATGCTGGTATGCGTTATCTTGTGTCAGGATTTACGAATTTTATTGTTTCTGGTCGCATTATAGACAGTTTAGGCCGGGGCGTTCCTTTTGAACAGGTTCGCGTTGAATTAGTAGATGAAGCTTGGTCTCCCGATCATGGCAACAATAGTGTACTCTTCAAACGCCGCTCTAATATAGTATCAACAGATGGCAACGGTGATTTTCAAGTAGACATGCAAACTCCTGTAGCGTATGGGTTATATAGTATTTATACAGTTCGATTGCATATTTACGACCACGGTGAACTTTATATTTATACTGCAAATGATAATTTCAACACCCATCTCGCAACTACTGCAACTGAAAATACCTTGTTTTATATCCTCGGTTATTAATTAAATAAAAATAAGCTGTCGACAAATAAATAGTCGACAGCTTATTTTTATTTTTTTAGTAGATCGCCTATCACAACTAAAACTGCAACTTACTTTATTGTCCGAAAAAATTATGTTACTCCGAATGGTAGAAACTTCTAGTAATCCCTAATTCTTAATTATCCGTTAATTAAATTAGAAATTCCTTCGATAATTATTTTAGAAACAATAATAAAGAGGTGCATTTGTCATGGACGTGTCTAATGTCACTACGCTATATTCCAACAAAATTATAAAAAAGGCTATTAACATCACACCACCATTGCTTAAGACAAATATGCAAGATAATATTAGCAACACTAACGATCAAGCTGTGGTTTTGACCTTGTCAAAAGCAGCCCAAGAAAAACTTGAAGACCCAAAATATGCCGATGGAAATCAAGAAATCATTATGAATAGCGAAACTCATGCTATTGCTAATCTTAAAGATCTAAAATTTAATTTTGACAGTGTTGATGTACTTTGGGACAGATATCAAAAAGGGTTAGAAGCTCCACGGCTCGAAGCTCATCCAATTACGCCTTATGACTTTTTACCGGGGCTTAACCCTTATAGCTTTATGCAAGATGTTCTGGGATTAAATACTAAGAGCATGAACTTTGATGAAAAACTCATTCAGAAATTTAAAGATGTATCAACAATTATTACAGGAAATTCAAATATGGCGAGCCCCGAGGGCACTTTAAAGCCGGGCGGTATTGAGAATGCACTAACTCTTTATAAAGATGAGCTTAATAAAATTTTAGAATCCAATATGACTAATACAGAAAAAGAGAAAGCAACGAATAGTCTAAAAGGCTGTTTGATTGTAGCAGCAGGCGATGCATTGGCCAGAACATCGTCTATAGTGAAGTATTCATTTAACACTTTTCTTCCCGACGGCATAAAAGATAAAAATACGCTGCTTGCCTCAAATATGGTCAATTCAGTTTATCAATTGCTTGTCAATGGAATGGATTATATTGATGATAACAAA
>JAEYSJ010000278.1 GCA_023434855.1 Bacillota bacterium
CCCATATCGTATGCCTGGTCCACCGATGCGAACATAATTTGGTCAAATTTATTCGGATAAGTCAACAGTTCATTATGGTTGATCTTTACGATAAATGGGATCTTATGAGCATATTTCCGTGATACCAGTCCTAACACACCAAGAGTAGAAGCAACCCCGCTGCAGCCTGCTTCCATTGCAAGCTTAATAATATTCTCAGGATCAAAGTACATAGGATTTTTGGCAAAAGATGCTCCGCCGGAATGTTCAATGCCCTGATCGACAGGAAAAATGGACAAATAACCCGTACTTCCTAGACGGCCTGAACTGTACAGCCAGGTTAAACTGCCTATCACCCTGTTATTACGGTCAGATTGAAGGAATACTTTGTCTACAAAATCCGGGCCGGGAAGAGTAAGACTGCTGTTGGGTACTTTAGGAGAATTAAACTCCAACAGACTCTTGGCCTCATCACCAAGTAATTCCTCAATTTGGTTAGTTGTCAGCTTTGCTTCTGGCATTGTCCTTACCTCCTTTGGTTTAGCCTTACTGTTATATTATACCACAAACCAGCAAGATTCCAATAATAAATATTAATTAATAAATATTAAACTGTAGAGGAGCTGCATATTTTTGAAAATATTGTTTTGGGATATTGATGGAACACTGCTCAGAACCGACAAAGCGGGGTTATACGCTTTCCAGCAAGCCATCGAAGAAATCTGGCATACGCAGGTTGATTTTCATACAATAAAAACTTCCGGTATGACGGACGGTTTTATCGCATCAGAAGTTATCCGCTTAGCCAGCGGCCGGGAACCGGCTGCTGAAGAAATTAGCGCCCTGGTAGAGCGTTATGAACAACTGTTGCCTGTTCATCTGACCAAGCGGGAAGGTCATTTGACTCCTTCGGTCAAAGAGATATTAGCCTATTTCCACAACAAGCCTGACTACCTTTCCCTCTTGCTTACCGGTAATACGATTACCGGTGCACAGGCTAAACTCAGTTACTACGGTCTGATTGATTATTTTGATTTCACAACCAGCGCTTTTTCGAAAAACTGCTTTAACCGCTCAGAGGTAGCCGCCCAGGCACTGGCAGCTGTGCAGAATCGCTACCCCGCCGTACCGCCCAACAACCTTTTTGTCATTGGTGACACTCCTCACGATATAAACTGCGGCAAAGGCATCGGGGCGAAAACAATTGCGGTAGCTACTGGCACTTATTCACTGCAGGAACTTATTGCTCATGATCCATGGTGGGCGGTAGAAAACCTGCCCTGTCCCCAGGACTTTGAGCGAAAACTGGCAACAGCAGATTAATCTAACGCTGGATGAAAACTGGCTGCCAAACAGTAGCATCAAGCAACGCACCTACCCGGTCTTTGGTGATCACCTGAACAAAATAAAATGCAGGCAATTGATCAACAGTCAGTTTCAGTATCACCTCATCATTGCTCCGGATGATATCTGTTGGCGGCAAATCTGCCTCTTGCGAAGTGAAGTTGACTATCTGTTTCTGTCGCTGCAATTGATTTCTCTGCATTACAAAACTGATAAAAGTCACATTATAATGATTTTTCTTTTCCAAAAATCCGGGAATCTTCAGCTTTAACCAAATATAATCATTTTGCGTGCAACTAAAAACTTGGCTAACTTTGGCCCTGCGTTCGATAGCTCCAAGGAGTCGTATCCCCTGGGGATTTATTAACACCGGCCCACTGTCCGGCCACTGGCCGCCATCAGATAAATCAACTGTTAAAGGAGCTGTTTTTATTGACGGAATAGGAGTCTCGGCAAATAGCTCGTTTGTCCGGATAAAGCTTTTAAGTAAAGCAGACATTATAGGAACTTTAATTTGGCTGTCATATTCATACACCGCCCGGTATTTGATCTTGCGGGCTTCAGAATCGATCGGACAGTTGCGCCACTGTTGCGGATAGATACTGAATAAAGGCCGTGGCGGTAAAAGCGATAATTGTGGCAAATAGCCGTGGGGTATAGGAAAGTCTCCCCGGTGAACGAGATAAGTATACATGCTGACAGGCGGCAGCTGTCCATTTATCTCTATTTTAGCCACTGCAGTTGTTACAAATGCCCAAGTAGCGGCATGGTCGGGATGCTCATCATTAGGATGAGGCAATAAAATTACATTAGGCTGAAACTCCCTAATTATCTTTTCCAAATCCGCTAGAACAACCTGCCCGGCATGGGGGGCATTGGGGTGATAACTATTGGTATAGGGAGAATGGTCGCGCCCGGTGTAACGCGAACGAAAAGGAGTTTCCTCATCCCAATATTCCTTCCACATTCTGTTCATTCCCCGGTCAGGATAGCCTAAAAACAACACCTGTCTTTCCGGTAACCCTAAGAGTTTTAAAGCATTTACAGACTCGTTCTGTCGTTCATAGCCGGAATTAATATAATCATCACTAGTGAGGAATAGCCGTTTGAATTGCTCTTCAACGGCAAAGGTGAATCCGTCGCCATTAGTCACAATGACAACAAGCACCTGGCCTCCGGCCTGAATAGTACTGCGAATCATTTCCGCGCATCCGAGAGTTTCATCATCACAATGTGGTGCAACTACCAACAGCCTTGTATTTG
Organism: Bacillota bacterium; assembly: GCA_023434855.1. Next base: position 2,587 of record JAEYSJ010000278.1, read on the forward strand.
CCTGCACTGGCGGCATGGCTTGCAGCGCGGTCTCCCGTGCCGGCCTTTCCTGAAAATAAAAATATGCATAATCCAAGCCATATACTAGCACTGTTATTATGACCACAATAAAAATTATTCTAAAAAACAGGCGCATGCTTACCCCCATAATTTAAAAACTATCAACTATATTCTAGCCCGTCAGGGAAAGTAAAATACTAAAAGCCCTTCCGGTTCATTCTATTTGCCGGAAGGGCCTAATATTTTCTGCATTCCAATCTTGTTGCATATTGTGCTATTTTTTTAATTTCTCAACAAACTCCAATCTTTCCCCGTCCGGGCCGGCAAAAAACATAATTTTTTTATCACCAACAACAATGGGCATTTCGAACAGCAATGGCACTGCCAGTTTTCTTAGTCCGTCCACAGCCGCGTCAATATCTTCCACCAGAAAAGCAATATGATCAACCGTCCCTTTGCCACGCGGTTCATACTTATCAGCTAAGTATTCCACCAGTTCGATAACCTGCCCGCCGAAAGCAAGGTTAACGAGTTTAATCCGGCTATCCTGATAACTGCCGGCAATTTCACAGCCTAACACCTGCGTATAAAATTCGCTTGACCTATCAGCATCCTTCACAACAACACCAACATGAGCCACTGAATACATGTTCAGCTTCCCTCCCACACTAAGTAATATCATAATTATATCATAAAATCTAACCGCCAAGGACGCCAAGAAAACATGGAATTTTTATGATTTGCGAAATTCTTGGTGTTGGCTCTATTAACGCGGTATTTCTTTGTAAGGACAGATTTACTAATAAGAAATACAAAAAAATCCCTTGGCGTTCTTGGCGTCCTGCGGTTAAACAGGTCCTTTCAACTCTTGGCGGTTAGTCATTTACATTACGGCTTATAATCTTGTCCAATAATCACTGTTACTTGAGCGTCTTTGGCTCCATCACTGCTGATCTGCAGCGCGTATCCAAACGGCATACCGCTTAACTTATCCACCACAGCGCTGGTAATGGCAGTATTGTTTGCCGTATGCAATACAATCAGCGTATTTCTACGTAAAGAACTGGTATTCATTACGTCCGAAACGTGGAATCCACGACCACGCAAGAAAGATGACATCTTGCCGGTGGCTTCGGGGACACCGCTGGCGTTGATTATTTCCACACTAATTTGGTTATTTTTCTGTATCGCTTCTGGCTTGATAACTTCTTTTGCTGTCGGGGCGGTATCCGCCACCTTTATTTCCCGCGGTACAGATTTTTCATACTCGCGCGCTAACCGCCGGCTTATCTCCGTATACCCTTCATCAATGACTATACCTTGAAGGCTGGCAACCTTTTGTCTAAGCTCTACAATGTTTGGCAGCCAGTAACTTACATCCTGGATATATACGGGCGTACCGTCTACAGTGTCAGCGTTTAGACCCTGCTGAGCAGCATCATGAGCCAGCGGGATAAGTTGGAGCATTTCGCTGACCGGCATATCGGTTCGCACTGCCCCGGCAAATTCTTTAATCAGCTCTGGTAGTTTGGCGATAACCTGTGGCTTGCCTGCTTCCTGTAACACTGCTTTCATAAATTTTTGCTGCCGTGTTACCCGGCCGATATCGCCTTCCTCATCCCGGTAACGAACGTACTGAACAGCAGTTTTGCCGTCCAGGTGCTGAAGACCGGGCTTTAGATCAATCAGCAGTCCGCCATTGTCATCATAAGGATCAGAGTAATACATGCGTTTATCGACATCTATAGTTACACCGCCTAAGGCATCAATAATCTTAACAAAACCGGAAAAACTTATGGTTACCGTATAGTTCACCGGAATACCCAATAGGTTCTCCACTGTTTTTTTGGACAAACCGGCACCGCCATCAGCATAGGCATGGTTGATTTTATCCCAGCCATGACCGGGGATTGCTACTCTGGTATCCCTGGGAATAGAAAGTAACGATACCTTTTTAGAACTTTTATCTATCGTAACCACGAAAGTCGTATCAGAACGACCTACGTCATCCTCCCGTTCATCAACTCCTAGAACCAGAATGTTTATCTTACCGCCGGTAACGGGCGTCAGTGCATTCGTTGACTGCGATTTGCCGGAACTTCCGTCAAGAAAGGAAAAAGCGCAGCCGCCAATAATCAGCATCCCTAGTAGAAAAAACCAGAACCAGCTTCTTTTAAAAATGTTAATTGTATTTTGTCGTTTTATGAGCCGCACAGCAACCGCCTCCCCCTTCCGTCAGTTTAATAATGAAGTAAAAAACATTTTGTTTGCGAAACATTATTATATGATATGCGATATAAGTGTTATTGTCAACCTGCTTAGACCGGCAACGTGGAACATAAAGACGTACCTGCGGCAAAACAGTTAAGTTTTTGTAAAAAAAGGCGGGCTTTGATTGACGTATTGCCACTTTGAAGCATATAATATAATAAAATAAATTCTCTGTTAGGTGAGGCTCCTGCGTAAACACAGGCCACTGCCCGGAAACGTCGAAAGACGCCAATGGGTAGAACAGGTATTGCCGGATTAAGGTTTTACTTAAAGTGGCTGAGATTGTTGACTCTACGTTATGCAGTGCCAAAGCTCAACGAGTAGGGAAGGTCAGAAACAGATTTGTTTTGATTTTAAAAGACCTTCTTTTTTGGGGTCTTTTTTAGTTTGCTTATTTTTCCGCAATAGCGGCAGAATATAGTTATCACACGAGGAGGTGGTTTTATGGATTCCGGCCCTGATAGTTGCCACTCAATACCGGTAATTTTTCCGGATTTATCCGGCCAGCTTATTAACATGGACGGATTCCGGCAGTGAAAGGAGCATAAGTTATGAATGAAGTAAAGGTTTTAGGCGAATATTATTTCAGCCAGCTATTAGGCAAACCGGTTTATGACAAAGCCGGCCGCCACGTAGGACGAATAAAAGATATGGCCGTCCGCTGGGACACCGCTCATCCCCGGATAATCGGTATTAAATATGCCAAAAAAGTGCGTGCCCTTATTCCGGTTGATTTAATCGAGCGCTGCAACGGCCAAGACGTACGTTTGTCTGGAGATTTGGCCGCTGAATCAATAATTCCGTTGCAGGACAATGACATTTATATCAGTAAATGGCTGTTGGATAAACAAATAATTGATTTAAAAGGTTCTAAAATGGTTAGGGTGAATGACATCACCCTATCATGGATCGCCCAGGAAGGCCACCATCGTATGGTGCTGACGGCGGTCGATATCGGCGTAAGAGGTCTGTTTCGCCGGCTAGGCCTGGAATTTTTATTTAAAAAACTAAAAAACAACCTGCTAGGCTGGCAATATATTAAACCTTTGGAAAACTGGAACTCAAGCCTGCAGCTTAACCGGGAAAAACAGCAGCTCAGCGAATTGCACCCGGCTGATATTGCTGAACTTATTGAAGAAATGGGTTATAAATACCGGGCCGATTTTATCGAAAGCCTGGATTCACAACAGACTATTGATGCTTTAGCAGAAATGGACCTGGATACCCAGGTCGAGATTATCGAGCAAATGGATGAGCAACGGGCTTCCGACATTCTGGAAGAAATGCCGGCAGACGAAGCCGCCGATATTTTAGGCGAACTGTCCACCGAAAAATCAGAAGGTTTGCTGAGCTTGATGGAAGCTGATGACGCTGAAGAAATGCGCGAATTGATGAGCTATGAAGAAGGCACCGCTGGTGCCCTCATGACCACCGAATTCATTGGCTTTTCTACTAAATTAACAGCGGAACAAGCTATTAACCAACTGCGGGAACTGGCGCCTTCAGCCGAAACTATTTATTATTTATATGTTACTGATGATGAAGATCATCTCCAGGGAGTCCTTTCCCTAAGAGAATTGATTATCGCCGCACCCCAGACTCTGCTGCAGGATTTAATGCACACCAAAGTCCGGACCGTTCAGGATGATGACAGCTACCAGAAAGTTGCCGATATCGTCAATAAATATGGCTTGCTGGCAGTACCGGTAGTTGATGAGCTTAATGTGATGCTCGGAATCGTTACCATTGATGATATTTTTGATGTCATGATGCCGGAACGGGATACACCAGACGTGTATTCATGGTTTGCTTTCAGCAAACTGGCCGGAAAGGGGCGATAACATGAATGATATGCGTAAACGGTTAGCTTTGTTTTTCGCCGTTATGGGACCGGGAATTGTTACCGCCTTTGCCGATAATGACGCCGGCGGCATTGCCACATATGCCGCAGCCGGCGCTAAATACGGATATGGCCTATTGTTTACTATGCTGGTCGCCAGCATTTGCCTAGCTATTGCCCAGGAAATTTCCGCCCGGACGGGTGCTGTAACGGGCCGTGGCTTATCTGATTTAATCCGGGAACTATTCGGGGTAAAATGGACTTTTTTTGCCATGACTGTACTGCTTGTCGCAAACATCGGCACCACTGCCTCTGAATTTTCCGGTATTGCCACCAGTTTTGAAATCTTCGGTGTAAGCAAATATATTTCCGTCCCCATAATGGCCGGGCTTGTCTGGTGGCTGGTTGTCAAGGGTAGCTATAACCGGATGGAAAAAATTTTTCTGGCGTTATGTGCCACCTTTCTCAGCTATGTTATTTCAGGAATAATTATTGGCCCGCCATGGAAAGAAGTGCTGGTAGCTTCTGTTACTCCCACATTTTCCCGTGATGCTGATTTTATTATGATGGCCATCGGTGTAATCGGTACAACTATTACCCCCTGGGGCCAGTTCTATGTCCAGGCGTCGGTAGTTGACAAAGGCATCACTGCCAAAGACTACCGGTATACTTTCTGGGATGTTATGATTGGTGCTTTTTTCACTTGGCTTATTGCTTTTTTTATCATTGTAGCTACTGCCGCTACGCTATACGCTAATAATATTTCAATCGAAACTGCTAAAGATGCAGCTCTTGCCCTTGCTCCCCTGGCAGGTAATTATGCCAGTATGCTGTTTGCATTTGGCCTGCTGGGAGCTTCCATGCTAGCAGCATTTATCCTGCCCCTCAGCACCGCTTATGCCATTTGCGAAGCTTTTGGTTTTGAGCATGGTGTCAGCAAGACTCACGCAGAAGCCCCTGTGTTCCTTGGTCTCTACACCTTGCTGATCATCGTGGGCGCAGGCCTGGTTCTTTGGCCCGACTTATCGCTGTACAACGTTATGCTGACGTCTCAGGTGGTTAATGGTGTACTGCTCCCGCCGATTTTAATTTTTATGGTGTTAATCGCCAGTGATAAAAATATTATGGGGAAATATGCAAACTCCTCTTTATATAATGTTGTATCATGGACATTTACCATTGTTTTGATTATACTGACCCTTCTGTTACTGATATCAAACTTTATGCCGGATATTATGGATAATCTGATGAGTTTGTTTGGGATATAAAAATGGAGTGTTTCCAAGGCAATGCCTTTGAAACACTCCATTTTTTTATCCTTAAATCAGCTACTATAGCGATTTTCCAAATGATCCGATATTTTTTGACGGAACATATATTGTCATCGTACGACTGGCAACGCACACGCCACACAAGCTATTTTACCATCACGCAGCCTTGTCCATGGTTCCATAACTTGTTCCCCGCAGTACTCGCAGCAAGGCGAATCGTAGATTGCTTCTTTCTCCGGCAAGACTATTTGAATCGGATATACTTTCAGTATTTCTTCATCAGGTAATGTCATAATTTCCGTTATCCGCATTTCTCTTTGGGTCTTATACTGATGGTACTCAGCCTCGGAAACCCGCTCAGTCATCACCTTACGCGTCAGCGCATTGCTTTCCGGAGTATAATTGTAGGGTAATTGAACAACCCGTACCGCTTTGCCGCTTCTCCGGCAGCCTACACTAAAAGCCTGTTTCCCATTATTATGTATATATAATTTCCCTTTGCCAATAGTGCAGCCGAGGATAATTTGAAAAGGATCAATGGTACAGCGGTCAGTTTCCGCAATTGTCACCAAGTCGCCTTCTTCCGGACTGTCATATCCCAGTGCTGCCAGTGCAGCCTTCGCTAAACGGTAACCAAGAGCCAACCCAGGACAAACATGTCCATGGAATGCCACTACCTTTTGAAAATCAGCTGAATATTGTCCCTCCATGCTAATACCTCCAGTGTATCATCAGTTTATATATAACTGGTTTTTTTAACCATTTTTAAATATCTCCTATTGATAATACTAGAATAATAAATCATTTGTCAATAAAATTTTAGTATAATGTTGTGTCTAATTTATTTAAGTGTGTTTTAAAAAGATAGCTGAAAATATTTTTGTTATAAAAACCAAATGTTACTATAAACACATATAAATTAATGTAAGCCATTTGTTGATTACATCTATTACTAGCAATTTTTCGCAAAAGAAAAGGCTGGGAACTTATCAAAACGATAAATTCTCAGCCTTTTCTCTTTTAAAGCAGTAATCCGCCAATAAATGATGGATTACTATTCAAGTTTACACCTAACCCTACTGGCTAATACTTTGGTTTTCAGTTCGTTTAAGCTTCGCACCAATACGTTCTATCGTAACGAACAAAACAGGCACAAGAAAAATCCCCAGCGAGGTTGCCATCAACATGCCACCTACAACCGCCGTTCCCATGGAATTCCTGGCACCGGCACCAGCGCCGGTGGCAATGGCCAGTGGAACACAGCCGATAATGAATGCCAGCGAAGTCATGATGATTGGCCGCAAACGAATTTTCGCCGCTTCAATGGCTGCCTGCATCGGTTCCATGCCTTTATCTACCCTTACCTTGGCAAATTCAACAATCAATATCGCATTCTTGGCTGCCAGCCCGATCAGCATAATCAGGGCAATCTGCATATAAACGCTGTTCTCCAGACTGCGTGCATATTGAAACAAGAATGCGCCAAAGATTCCGGTAGGCACGGACAGCAGCACAGCAAACGGAATACGCCAGCTTTCATACAGCGCTGCCAGACATAAGAACACAAAGAGCAGGGCAAGTCCAAATACAACTGGGGCTCTGCCGCTGGATATTTTTTCCTCCCGGCTTTGGCCTGACCATTCATAGCTAAAACCATCCGGCAGCGTTTGCGCAGCCACCTGCTCCAATGCGGCAATTGCCTGACCGGAACTGTAGCCAACCCTAGGATTACCATTAATCTGAATAGCCCGTACCCCGTTGAACCTCTGAAACGATGTTGGAGCGTTGATAGGTTCCTCTTTCAACAATGTGTTAAGCGGTACCATTGTCCCATTGCTGCTTTTTACATAAAAGAAGCGGGTTGCATCTACTTTATCGCGAAATTCAGGTGCAGCTTCGATAATTACCTTGTAAGTACGGCCGAACCGGCTGAAATCGTTAATCTGCGTACCGCCAAGGTATGCTTGCAGTGCAGTAAACACATCATTAACTGGAATGCCCAGTTGCTGCACTTTTTCGCGGTCTACATTAAATTGGTATCCCGGAGTAGCCGCCTGAAAAGTCGAGTAAATCATGCCAATCTCCGGTCGCTGCCGGGCTGCGGCTAAAAACTGTTTGGACACGTTGTCCAATTCTTCGGTCGAACTACCTGTCCGGTCTTCCAGCATAAGCGTAAAGCCACCTACCGAGCCTAAACCCGGCAAAGAAGGAGGATTAAATGCTAGTACCGAAGCCTCAGGCATCATAGCGCCCATGCCAAACACGCCAAGAATTTTTGATTTGACTTGCAAATCCGGTCTCATCCTTTCCGACCACGGGTCCAAAAGGGTAAAAATTACCGCTGTATTAGGTTTCAGACCGTTACCCAGCAAGTCGTAGCCTACAACAACAAATGAACTATGAACACCCGGTTGGGAATCAATTGCCTTGCCCAAATCCTGTCCCACCGTTTGGGTACGATTCATGCTTGCCGCTTCCGGCAAGCTGACTGTCGAAATAAAATAACCCTGGTCCTCGTCCGGCACAAATGAGGCCGGAACCATCCGGTATAAAAAACCGGCCAAAATGACTAATATAATCAGAAATAACGCACACAGCCGTGCACGGGGAACGATCCTGCCTAAACCACCGCCGTAGCGCTCAACGGTCCTTTCAAACCAGTTGTTAAACCTGTCAAAAAACCGGCCGACAGCGCCGCTATGCGCATCAGGATTATACGGCTTAAGGAGTAATGTGCACAGCGCCGGAGTAAGCGAAAGCGCCACTACTGCTGATAATGCCATTGATACCGCAACGGTAAGGGCAAACTGCTTGTAAAGAACACCCATTGTACCGCCAAAAAAAGCAACCGGAATAAATACTGATGCTAACACAAAGGCAATGGCGACAACAGGACCGGATACCTCACTCATCGCCCGTTTAGTAGCATCCACCGGAGTGAGGCCGGAATAGCGCATGTGATGTTCCACCGCTTCGATTACAACGATAGCATCATCTACTACCAGACCGATAGCCAGCACCATGGCGAACAATGTCAATGTATTAATGGAAAATCCCAGCGCTAAAAACGCGCCAAAAGTTCCGATCAGCGATACCGGAACAGCCAGCATCGGGATTAAAGTAGCCCGCCAGCTTTGTAAGAAAAGAAATACCACGATTAAAACCAAGGCTATGGCTTCCGTAAAAGTTTTGACAACTTCAGTCAATGACTCCCGCACATATTTGGTGTTATCAACAACCGTCTGGTATTCCAGGTCAGGCGGGAAACGTTTAGCCGCCTCAGCTATAATCTTCTGGGCGTTATTAACCGTTTCCAAAGCATTGGCCTCGCTATTGAGTTGTATGGCAAAACCAACGGCCGGTTTGCCGTTAAACCGCGTGATCATATTATAATCCTTACTAGCCAGCTCCACCTTCGCTACATCTTTGAGATGAACAATAGAGCCGTCAGCAAGTGAACGAATGATAATATTTTCAAACTCCTGCTGTTCCGTCAGCCGTCCCTTAACCCGGGCGGTATATTGAAATTCCTGACTGGCAGGAGCTGGCTGCTGGCCGATAGTTCCGGCGGGAGCCTGAACATTTTGCGTTGAGATCGCATTAGAAATATCTGCAACGGTAATGCCCAACTGAGCCATTTTATCCGGCTGCAGCCATATCCTCATTGCAAAATCCGCACCGAACTCCCTGATGTTGCCGACACCTTTTACCCGTTTTAAATCTTCAACAAGATAAATGCTGCCATAGTTTTTGAGAAAGTCCCTGTCGTAAGTGCCCTTAGGTGAAGTCAAGGTAAAGATAAAAGCCATATCTTGAACCGCTTTACTTGTTGTAACACCTGCCTGCTGCACAGTTTCCGGCAGCGACGCGTTAGCCTGCGCCGACCGGTTTTGCGTCTGCACAGAAGCGATATCAGCATTTTTACCGAGTTCAAACTGCACGGTCAAATTATATGTTCCGGCATCTGTACTGGTAGACTGCATCGATACCATATCCTCCGCACCGTTGACCTGCTGTTCAATCGGTTGCGCAACAGTCTGATCCACCACCTCGGCATTAGCGCCCTGATAACTGGCGCTGACGTTGATTTGCGGCGGCGTAATTTGGGGATATTGAGCAATGGGCAGGTTTACAGCGGAAATTAAGCCCACCAAAGTTATGATAATCGATAAAACTATGGCAAAAATAGGGCGTGCAATAAAAAAATTAGCCATGTGAAACCGCCCCCCCTATTGCTTAGCCGGAGTTTGCAATTCCTCCGGAGTGATCATTTGTACTTTTAAAGGCGTTCCCGGCTGGACTTTAAATGCTCCCTCCACCACGACACGGTCAGTCGCTGACAGACCCTCTTCAACCAGCCACATGTTGCCTATCCTGGGACCCATTTTCACCGGTCGTGATTCTGCTACATCCCCTTCAGCTACTACAGTAACAAAAGTCTTGCCCAACAATTCCTGTACTGCCCGCTGCGGAATTAGCAATGCTCCCTTGCGCTCCTCGCCTTGTGCTACCACCCTGGCAAACATGCCCGGTACAAGGATGTTCTGCGGATTGTCAAAGGATGCTTTTATGGTGAGGGTTCCAGTGTTCTGGGCCAACCCCCGGTCAACTTGTTCGATTTGCCCTGTCAACGGATATTGGGAACCATCACTTAGGACAAGTTTAAGGTTGCTGCCCCATGAACCGGGCAAGGCGCCATTTCCCAGTTGGGCAAATTTTAAATATTCGTTTTCACTCATGCTGAATTGCACAAAAACCGGATCAAGAGAAGACAGAACGGCCATTGTCGTCGATCCTGCCTGGACGAAATTGCCCACACTCAAATCACTCACGTCAAGCCGGCCGTCAATGGGCGACACAATCAACGTATCATCCAGATCATCCTGGGCTTGCTGTACTTTGGCCTGATAAGCTTCGACAACAGCGGCATTTTGCTTTTCAGCCGAAATTTGGGTATCCAGAATCTGCTGAGCTATAGCTTGTTGCGCCGCTAATTTTCTATATCTTTCCGTGTCTAAACGTGAATTGCTGAGAGTTGCTTCTGCCTGTGACACCTGTGCCCGGTTAGCAAGCAGAGCAGCTTCATATTGACGACGGTCAATCTGAAATAATGGTTGCCCCTTATGTACCATTGCCCCGCCGGTAACCATTTTAGCAACAATATTTCCGGAAACTTTCGCCTGAAGCTTTATTTCATTTTTAGCCTGCACCTGACCTACATACTCGTAGGTAATCGGCGTATCCTTCTGAATTACCTGCATGGCCTTAACTGCAGCTGCCTGCGCCGGTGGGGCAGCCTGTTGTTTACTGCAGCCGGCCAGTAACGACACCATCAACAATGCGGCACACACCATGAATATGCTACGCCTTTTGCCTCTGTTGCTTCTAATCATATTTACCAGTCCCTCTCCCTATTGTGTTTTACTAATTATCTTGTAGCCATCCCATATGTCAGTATATCTACCACGCAAGATTTTGCCTCAGTCAGCGAAATACCATGCTGAACAAGAAATCGGTAGTCAACCATTTCATTCATACAGCCTTTAAGCATCTTTTGTAAAATTGGTAAACATACTGGTCGAAACTCTCCTTTGGCAATGCCGTCATTAAAAAACCCCTCCAGAAATACCCAATGGCGTTCCATAAACCGTTCAATCCTGTCCCACTCGGCAGGCATAAAGCGTTTTATTTCATCTGCCATTCTCCCTTCGGTAGGTGAAAAAACTTTAGGATTTACACATAAAATAGCCCGGAGTTTATCCTGAAAATTAAGGTCTTTATTAGCTAAAATTGCGGTACGCTGTTCCTGCACGTCTTCTAACAAAACATCAACAATTGAACTGATCAACTGTTCCTTGGAAGCAAAATGTTCATAAAGGCAACGCTTGCTTACACCAAGACTCCGAGCCAAATCACTCATTGTAAATTTAATACCACGCTCACTCATCTCCTCCACAGCAGCAGTCATAATCCTGTTGTGCATATTTCACCTCCTTTGATAATCTAAAAGCGCAGTATACAATTAGCCCTCCCGGTACTAAAAAGTTTTCAGCAGTACCAATTTTATCATACATTTATGTTTTTAGTGTGTCAATGTTTTCTTTTTATGTTGTCATCAATGCTTCGGTCAACAAGAACAACAAAGAAATCCTGATATAAATACGAAATCCCGTGGAGTAAGGATATTCCACAGGATTTCGCCTACAACAACAAAAATAAGTAATGTCATTTACTATATATACAGTTATGGTTCGATAGTATATGGCCACTTCCATTCCGTTATTTCAGGCTTATCCGTACCTTGTTCATAGGCATAATCGATATTCTCGATAATTTGATTTTTCAGCCAATCCTTGACAGCCGCCCCGGCAACTTTCAGCTTAGGAACCCGGTCGATGACATCAATAGCCAGATTGAAACGGTCGGTTTGATTCAGCATTGCCAGTTCCAGCGGGGTATTAATATTGCCTTGTTCCTTATAGCCGCGTACATGAAGGTTGTGATGATTGTTGCGGCGGTATGTCAGCTTGTGAATCAGCCAGGGATAACCATGGAAATTGAAGACGATAGGCTTATCACTGGTGAACAGGCTGGTGAAGTCCACATCGGACAGACCGTGGGGATGTTCATTCTGAGGCATCAACTTAAACAGGTCGACAACATTAATAAAGCGGATCTTGAGTTCCGTAAAATGCTCCCGCAGCAAGGCAGTTGCCGCTAAAGCCTCCATAGTAGCAACATCACCGGCGCAGGCCATCACCACATCAGGCTCGCTTCCCTTGTCAGTGCTCGCCCAGCCCCAGATGCCAATCCCCTTAGAACAATGTCTGATTGCTTCATCCATATTCAGATACTGAAGATGGGGTTTTTTATCTGCGACAATAACATTAATATAGTCGGTACTGTGCAGGCAATGCTTAGCAACCGACAACAGGCAGTTGGCATCAGGAGGCAGGTAAATACGGGTAACGCTTGGGCTCTTGTTAGTAACCACATCCAGGAAGCCGGGGTCCTGGTGACTGAAGCCGTTGTGATCCTGGCGCCAGACGGTGGAAGTAACAAGTATGTTCAGTGAAGAAACAGAAGCCCGCCAGGGAACCTCCTGACACTTCGCCAGCCATTTGGCGTGCTGGTTGAACATCGAATCAATCACATGGATAAAAGCCTCATAAGAAGCGAACAAGCCATGGCGTCCACTCAAAAGGTAACCTTCCAGCCATCCCTCCAGGGTATGCTCGCTCAGCATTTCCATCACCCGGCCCTCAGGAGACAATTCACCACCATCAGCATCCTCGGGCTTGGTTTCCTCCAGCCAAGTCTTTTTGGTAACTCCATAGATGGCAGCCAAGCGATTGGAGGCAGTTTCATCAGGACAGAAAATACGAAAACTGGTCATATTATTGCGCATTATGTCGCGCAAGAAGACGCCCAGGACATGGGTATTTTCATTCCTGCCGGTGCCTGGTTCCGGCACCGCAACGGCATAATCGCGAAAGTCAGGCAGGCGAAGGGGTTTGCGCAAAAGACCACCGTTAGCAAGCGGGTTTGCGCTCATTCGTTGTGAGCCTGTCGGCGCCAATTCCTTTAATTCCTTATTCAGCTTGCCGGCTTTGTCAAATAGTTCCTCAGGCTTATAGCTTCTTAGCCATTCTTCCAGTAACTTTAAATGAGCCGGATTTTCATTAACATCAATAGGAACCTGATGAGACCGCCAGGAGTCCTCCACTTTATGTCCTTCAACCTCCTTGGGTCCGGTCCATCCTTTGGGAGAACGAAGTATGATCATCGGCCACTCAGGCAATTGGGTCAACCCTTGTGTACGAGCTTCAAGCTGAATTTTTTTAATTTCGTCAATCACATCCTCCATCGTTTGGGCCATCACCTGATGCATTGTTTCCGGATCAGAACCCTCAACATAATAGGGCTTGTATCCATAGCCGATGAACAAGCTTTCGAGCTGCCTACGGCTAATCCGCGCCAAAATGGTTGGATTAGCAATTTTATAACCGTTTAGGTGGAGGATGGGCAACACCGCTCCATCCCTAATGGGGTTAAGGAATTTGTTTGAATGCCACGAGGCGGCCAGCGGACCGGTCTCGGCCTCACCATCACCTACCATAGCGGCGACAATCAGGTCAGGATTATCAAAAGCCGCTCCGAAGGCATGAGAAAGACTGTATCCCAGTTCACCCCCCTCATGAATTGATCCCGGGGTTTCGGGAGTACAGTGGCTGCCAATGCCACCAGGGAATGAGAATTGCTTGAAGAAGTCGCGCATACCCTCTTCATCTTCACTTTTGTCCGGGTAAACCTCAGAGTAAGTCCCTTCCAGGTAAGCGTTGGCCAGAGTGGCAGGAGCCCCGTGACCAGGCCCTGAAATAAAAATCATATTCAAATCGTACTTTTTAATCAGCCTGTTGAGGTGCACCCAGGCAAATGTCTGCCCGGGATCTGATCCCCAGTGTCCTAACAGGCGCTTTTTAATGTGGTCAAGTTTTAGGGGCTCTTTCAAGAGTGGATTGTCCTTAAGAAAAATCATGCCTACGCAAAGATAAAGAGTCGCACGCCAATAAGCATTGATCCTTTGAAGTTCTTCTGTGCCAAGTGGCCCATCTGTAATACCAGGTGATTTAGCCATAATGACCTCCTTTTTCTTAATCTGAATATATGGATATATTTACCTTCTACAAATATACACAAAACTCCTCCGACAGTAGTAGTATGCGCCGGGTCCTATTTTTATTCTTGGCCGGCACCTATGGATACTGCTCCGGCCAATACTTTATAATCGTTTCTACGACGCTTGCACATGAGTATAAATTATAGATTTTACTTACAGTATATTGGAAGGAGGCCCTATGAAAAAATATAAGAAATAAATATCAACATCCCCATTGGAGGTAATCATATTGTTTGAACCATTAAACATCACATTGCGAGTAGTACTAGCTTTGATATTCCTTTTTACGGTTACTAAATTCTTAACAAAAAGAATCCTGTCAGGCCTGACTTATTTTGATTACGTTGCCGCCGCCCTCCTCGGAACCATAGGGGGAAATCTCGCTTTTAACATCAATATTCATATTTTAAATTTTCTTCTCTCCCTAATTCTTACAACAATTATTTTCGTTTTCATATCACATATTTCTATGAATTGCAGGCCACTCAGAAAATTTTTGGCGGGAGAACCGACCATCTTAATTCGCAATGGCAAAATATTGGAAAACAACATGGCAAACTTAAATTATTCTTATGAATACCTGAATCAGCATCTCCGGCAGGGAAAAATATTCGATATATCCCATGTCGAATCGGCAATTTTAGAGCCGAGTGGCCAACTGAGTATTCAGTTAAAATCTCAAAATCGACCACTAACGCCACAAGACCTTCATATATCAACCCCGCAGGAAGGACTTGCCACCGAACTTATTCTGGATGGAGAGATTCTGGAACAAAACCTTCAGCATAAAAGTTTAAGCAAAAATTGGCTTAATATGAAACTTAGAGAAAAAGGAATTGACAATATCAAAGAAGTCGCTTTTGCCGCCCTGGCAACCAATGGTAACCTTTATGTTGATTTATATCGTGATTAATACCAGAAAAAAATACTTATAGTACATAAAAAAATAGCCTTTGGGGATACGGCTAACCACAGAGGACACAGAGGTCACAGAGGGATTAATATTACTTGTATCCCCTGCTATGTTTCCAACTCTATGTAGCTCACTTTAACACAGTTAGTATCGATTAATGATTTATCCTTGCGCGTGGACATCGCAACCTTCCACTCTGTGTCCTCTGTGTCCTCTGTGGTTCAAAAACATTAACTCTAAACAACCTACTGCCCCAGAACTTATACATCCGGGTCATACAAAAACCCAGAAGGCTTCTAAGCTCTCCTGGGTTTCTTAACCTTAATTATCCATGCTTAATGACTTCAGCGTCCACCAGATAAATTAGACCCTGGCTGACCATACCGGAAATAACCGGCAGCACTGACCTGATTTTTTCTTCGGTATCTACAGCTTCAACAATCATCGGCAAATCAGCGGATAAATCCAAAATACCCACTTTTTTAATAGTGCTGGCAGCACCATAAGCTTCCACGCCCCTGCTAACAGTTGCCCCGGCAACCCCCGCTTCCCTTAATTTGAGAACCAACGCATGATACAAACTCTTCCCTTCAAATCTTTGCATTTCACCAACAAAAATTTTTAATAACTTATATTTGCCTGGCTGTAAAATCATGCTTCTCCCCCCTTATGCTAAATGCCGCTAATTATGTAATAGCCTGCCCCGCAGGCAAGGAGTCCTAATATCGTGCTGCCGGCAACATAGTTGAAAAAGTGGCGCCATTCACCATCTTCTACCAAACGAATCGCCTCATAGCCAAATGTCGAAAAAGTTGTGTATGCACCCAGAAAACCAATTTGAAATCCGCAGCGTTCAAAAACCGAATTTGCAAGGGGCAGCGCTGCCGTGTGGGCTGTTGACATTCCCAGCAGCAAGGCTCCTGTTACGTTTATAATGAAGGTTCCCAATGGAAATGACAGCGAAGAGTGCCTGGCAACAGCCAAGCCAATGACATATCTTGCTATCGCCCCGCAAATACCGCCGATTCCGATTAAAATCAGTTCCAACATCATCCCTCCACTCAACGAGCAGCTTAATCTGCCTCGTTTTGCCTACTGGCTCTGTTCCGAAATTTTTCAATACCACGAGCGGCAACAAATCCAAAAGAAGACATTGCTATTCCTAAGAAAACGCTTGTAAAAATATACATTGCGGTATACCAGATATGACCGCTTTGCCATAAACGAATACTTTCTATAGTAAAAGTGGAAAAAGTGGTAAAACCGCCCATAAAACCGGTAGAGAAACCTAGCCGCAAATAGGGGCTGACAATAAGCAAATCGATCGTTACCGTCAGAAATAATGCCAATACAAAACATCCGAGTAAATTTATGACAAGGGTTCCCCAGGGAAAGCCTGTGTCATGCACAAAGGGAGCAAACCACTGTCCCACACCGTAGCGGCATAAAGTTCCTAAACAGCCGCCGGTAGCAACCGCCAAGAATCTCATTCCTTTCATCCTCCCTGTCTGCAATTAATTCTTTAACCCAAACCAAACACCAACCGCGGCCGAAAGCCCCATTGCCCCTCCAAACCAAAAAGGAGCGGCAGCGCCAAAAATATCCCAGAGGAAACCGGCGATCACGGAAGCGGGTAATACCGCTATTCCGACTATCAGGGCATGCAGCCCATAGACGGAAGCTTTTTGACTGCTTGGGGCCATATCGGCTAGAAACGCCTTTTCGATCCCTTCTGTTAGCCCGATATATAAGCCGTATATTCCAAACAAACCAATTAATATTACGGAGCTGTCCACCGTAGCAAACCCCATATATACCAGCCCGTAAATCAAATAACCGATTGACAGTAAAGTACGGCGGCCTATTTGATCGGAAAGCCTGCCGGCGGGATAAGAAATCAACAAATATGTGACGTTCATCAGTAAATACAGCAGTATAACCTGCTCAGCTGAAAATCCGACAGTACCTGCCCGCACCAGCAGAAATTGATTGGATGAGTTGCCAAGATTAAATATGAAGCTGATAATAATATAATACCGTAAGCGGCTGTCAAGACCGTACCAGGAAAATTTCAGATCTTTAATCTTCCCGGCAGCCATTTTCCCGCGCTCGGTAATGAGGAACAGCAATAATACACCGATAACAGCAGGAATAATTGATAATAAAAACACGGTAATGTAATCACCCTGGTAATGGGTAAAAAGCCAGTAGGCTAAGCCAATGCCAATTACTGCACCTGCGGTGTCCATTGCCCGGTGCAAGCCAAAAGCCTGTCCCTTGTTATCCGCATCGCTTGAATCAGCAATAAGCGCATCACGTGGCGCCGTCCGGATTCCTTTGCCAAACCGGTCGGCAACCCTTGCCCACAAAATACCAACCCAACTACTGGCAAAAACAAACAATACTTTGCCAACAGCTGATAAACCATAACCCGCAATAGCTAAAGGCTTCCGTTTTGCCAGCCGGTCGGAAATCCGGCCGGAGAAGATTTTTAATAAACTTGCCATACTCTCGGCAATACCTTCAATGATCCCAAGTGTCGCCGGTGACGCACCTAAAACAGCAGTCAAATATAGAGGTACGAGCGGGTAAATCATCTCACTGGACACATCTGTGAATAAACTTACAAGACCGAAAATGATAATGTTTCTGTTCATTCTTCACCGTCCTAACTAAACTTATTCTCGTTATTGCCCTTTTTCACTGTTAGTAGACCACAAAAAAAATACAAACTCCTACCACTGAAATGGTAGGAGTCATCACCGCAAGCGCGGGGTTATGGCGAACTCCATCGCCTATCTTTATATGTTTTATTATATAAGCAACCAATATTTGCGTCAACCACTATTTGGAATAATGCAACTAATCAAGAAATAGAATTTCGACTAGAAACCTAAGCTAATTTCTCATTATGTTAGAGCAATCAGAACTACTAAAGATGTAATAATGGTTATAGGGAAACCCACTCTAAAATAATCCCGGAAACCTATATGAATATTTTGCCGTTTGGCAATTTCAACAACAATTAAATTGGCTATAGAACCGGTAATTGTCAGGTTTCCTGCGAACGTAGAAAATAAAGCTAATGCTTTCCACCACATTGTAGTTCCGGTAGTTGGCAGAAAAAACTTTAATAACATCACCGCCGGAACATTACTTACGACATTTGACAATAAAATAGTAAATAACGCAAATACCGTCTTACTTTGAAAGTCAACATACGCAGCTGCCTGCTGAACGACTAAAGCCATTAGCCCACTATGCTCCACGCCACCAACGATAACAAACAAGCCGACAAAAATTAAGAGCAGATTAAAATCAACACTCTTGTAAATTTTATTCGGTTCCACACGCCGGGTCATTAATAGCAATGCCGCACCCAAACTTGAAGTGATAGCCAAATCACGTCCGGTGATATAACCGATGATAACAATCAAGAGAACTACCAAACTTTTAACAACAAGGTATTTATGAAAATACACACGTTTATGCCCATTCATCCGAATGTTCCCCTGCAAGTCCCGTCGGTAGCTGTAAGTAATGAGAAGATAGCTTAAAAACAAGCCAAGAAGCGAAACCGGAAAGGCAGTCCAAAAATAAGAAACAAAGGACACTCCTGACAGGCTGGCAATCAGGATATTCTGTGGATTACCGATAAAAGTAGCTGCACTGCCAATGTTTGATGCTATTGCTACTCCCAGTAAGTGCGGCAATGGCTTACATCCTGCCTGTTGACAAATGAGCAGCACAATTGGTGTAAGCAAAAGACAAATAATATCATTAATGCAAAATGCAGATAGAATACCACTTGTAAAAATGACGGCAAAAAGAAGTTGTTTTTCAGTTGAAACATTCTTTAATATATAAGAGCCTATCAGTTGAAAAAAACCGGCGACTTTTAGATTTGCAATAACAATCATCATAAAAAATAAAATGATAATTGTTCTAAAGTTGATGGAATCAATGGCTTGATCAAAGGTTACTATACCAAAATCCACCATTAATGCGGCAGCGATAATTGCTGCTCCTGCCCGGTCAACACGAAATACCGGACTTTTACCCAGCGAAAAAACAAGAAGAACGAATGCTAAAAGCAAACCTGCCTGCCCCATGATATCATAGATCCTCTCCAGCTCAATTTTGTAATAAAGTATAAAACAGAATAAGAAGAAAAACAAGGCAAAAGCAAAAAAGCACTGTTCCAGTGCTTTTTTTGCTACAAGCTATGATTAATGTGTCTTACGGGCTAAAACTGAAGCATGGGGTAAAGGAACTACGCAGCCGGATAGCATTAAATGGTATGGCTTATACAAGATAGCGTATGTTCTGAAAACGCTCAAAGAATGAATTATGCCTGTAAATTTTTACTGGAAACCGGACTTGCCCACGGGGTTCCCATTGGTAATACTGTACGTCCGTACATTGTATTTAGCAATCCACCGGCAGAAATATACAAGGCGTTAAGAGCAGTGTAAATTCCAAGATAGCCGGCATATACTCCCAGTATCGGAGCGGACAAGAATATTGATAAGGTTAAAAGGGCAAAGACAATAAGTAAAGTGCCAATTGCCAATATTACCGCTGTGCAGGTAGCGAGTGTGGCAAGAAAAACATAAAAGGTAAAAATAGTCCAGGCCAGATAGAACACAAGAAGAATTGAGGCATCTGGCGCAAACCATTTCATCGCCACACCGAATTGCATGATTCCGAAGGTAAGCCAAAATAGTCCGTAAACATTAAACGCCAGAGCGGTAAACAACTCGCCCTTTATGTAGCCGAAGGTTCCGGCAAAGAAGTGAACTACTGCAACGGCCAAGGCCAAGGGAATAATAACCGCCATAGCTGCCGGTCCTACCAGACCTGCAACCACAAAGGCCAAACAAAAAAGGCCAATTCCAAACGATGCCAGCCCTATAGTTGAGGGATCAGCAATTTTAGAGATATTATCGGACAAACAAAGCACCCCCAAATTTAAAATAATAACATTAAGATAATTTCGGCTAATCACTAACTCCTTTCTCCCCACGCCCCAATTTCAATATTATTCCATTTTCCCCAATTCGTCAATGGTTTTTTTTGAAATTTCAAAAACTTTTAAAAATTCCAACTCGTGGGACGGTTCCGGGATTTTAATTTTGCTCCTAATTTGTTCCAGATATCGTACTGTTTCCAGTCAGGCCAAAATACAATATAACAGGGGTAGTTTCTATTGAAAATCGGGAGGGAATAAAATGACAACTGCGATTTTGATTGCTATAGCCGTTATGTGGTTACCGGTCGCTGCCTTATTCTTAGGTTATGGCGAACCCAAAGGCACAGGTACTGTTACAGGCATTGTTGGAATTGTGACTGTCTTAGGAGCATTTATCCAGGCAACATTATTTAAAGATGCTTTTACAAGTGGTTTACTATTTGCTCATGGCATATTATACATTACTGTTGCCTATGCACTTTTAACCGGACTGGAAGACATGAGATCCGTCGGAAATGTTAGCCTAACTGTAGCATTGATTTCTACTATTTACGCGATTATTTTCTATATCGGTACTTCCTTGGTTCCCCAATGCAATTATCTTGCTTTAGCCTGCGTTGGTTATGCCGGACTTACTTATGAAGTCTGGCTAAATGCTTATGGCAAATTTCCTGCCAAAGCTTTGGCCTGGTCACTGATCATTTGGGTAGTTGTCGGTCTCTGGATGCCGGCATTTTCATTAATGACTACCGGTAAATTACCGTTTTAACCGGTTTTCAGTCTAATAGTATTAAGATAATTTGTTATTAATCAATGGAACTACCTCCAACATGAACTGCCTGTTTTTATACTAACAACAGGCAGTTTTTCATTATACTTTTTTATCAGTCTGAATTTACAGGAATTTTTTTGTAAATTATGTTAGAATTAACTAAAATATACACTAAATGAAAGGTGACGGCATGACTGAAATATTTAATTTATCTGATTACCTAGTTGCCGAATTAATTGATGAAAACAATCAATTAACGGTTTATCGTGGTAAATCTGTTCAAAAGCAATCATCAGTCATTATCAAGACACTTAAGCCGGGAGCCGGTACGGCAGACATAGCCAAACTCATTAACGAGTATGAAATTACCCGGAACCTTGATATTAGCGGAATTATTAAACCCGTTCGGCTGGAATGGACCGACTTAACTGTTGCCCTGGTTTTTGATGACACTGGTGACCTTCCGCTGAAAAAGTACCTGCAGGCTAACCGTCCAGATCTGCTTTTCTTCTTCTCCATCGCCATTCAGCTTACGATAACACTAGGTGAACTCCATCATCATGGTATTGTCCATAGGGACCTAAAACCGGGTGCAATTTTTATACAGCCTGACACAGGTCAGATAAGGATAACGGATTTTGGTATAGCAGCGTCGCAGAAAGATCAAATTGAGACAATGTCTAAAGCTCCTGCAGGAACCCCGGCCTATATGTCCCCGGAGCAGATTGGCCGTACCGGCAGAAAGATTGATCACCGCAGTGATTTTTATTCCCTGGGAGTGGTTTTCTATGAAATACTTACCCGGCGGCTTCCTTTGCATGCAGGTAATAACCTGCAGTGGACCCATGCCCATATTGCTCAAAAGCCAATAAATGTCCGGGAAATTAATCCGGACATTCCGCCAGCGATTGACACAATTGTCATGAAATTACTGGCCAAAACCGCAGGAGAACGCTATCAGAGCGCCGCTGGACTATTGGCCGATCTGGAGGAATGCCGGCGCCAATGGAGTCAAAACGAGGAGATTGAGCTGTTTATTCCCGGTATGCTTGATTCTTTTAACGACTTTCATCTTCCGCGCACCCTCTATGGACGTGAAAAAGAGATTGTAGTTATACAAGCTGCATTTGAGAGCGTATTCCATGGTCAATCGGGCTTATTGCTGATACATGGTTATGCCGGTACTGGCAAAACAGCATTAGTTACCCAAACACTGCGTACCCTTACGATGGAAAAGGGACATTTCATAACAGGCAAGTTCGACCAGCTCCAGCAGAACATTCCTTACCTGCCTTTTATTCAGGCATTTCGGGAATTAATTCGCCAGCTTCTTACCGAAAGTCGTGAAAATCTTATTGCCTGGAAAAGCACGCTGCTGAGTGCCCTGGGGCGTAACGCTGCAGTCATTACTGAAGTTATACCCGAAGTAGAGCTGATTACAGGACCCCAGCCCCCAGTTGAGCGACTGCGGCCCCGCGAGGCCCAGAACCGCTTCAGAATAGTATTTCGCAATTTTATTAATGCTTTTACCCAAAAGGAATGCCCGCTGGTCTTCTTTATAGATGATCTGCAATGGGCAGATCCGGCGTCCTTGACTTTACTCCAACACATATGCGCAGATCATAACAGCCACTACCTTTTGTTAATTAGTGCTTACCGCGATAATGAAACAACAGGCAACCACCCACTGCAACATGTCCTGGAAGAGTTGCCAAAAGCGGCAATCCCGCTACAGCATATTTCACTAGCGCCTTTGGAAATGCCCCATACCAATCAATTCATTGCTGATGCCTTACATATTTCCCTAGAGCATTCGCAGCCATTGGCTGAAATTTTTCACCGCAAGACAGGGGGCAATCCTTTCTTTCTGAGTCAGTTATTACAGTCGGCTTGCGCGGAAAACTTCCTGCATTTTAATGATAAGACCGGTTGCTTAGAGTGGAGTCCGGATTCTATCAGCAAAATGCCTATTGATGATGATATTATCAATTTTATGCTTGGCAAGCTGCAAAAACTTCCGGCAGAAACTCTTAAAGTGTTACAACTGGCAGCCTGTATCGGCAACACCTTTAATCTGTGTACACTTGCTATTGCCTGCGAACAGACGACTGTTCAAACATCAACCGACCTAAGACCGTTAATTACCGAAGGACTCATATTACCGATAAATTGTACAGGCAAGTCGCAGCAAGCATTTCGTTATTCCACTGAATACGCCCCCATTGCCGATTGTTCAACAAGATATGAGTTCTTGCATGATCGCGTCCAACAAGCATCCTATGCTTTGGTTCCTGAGGAAAACAAAAGACATATACATTTACAAATCGGCCGGTTGATTTTGCAGTATACAGCGCAAAATGAACTGGAGGAAAAGATTTTCAACATTATGGACCACTTAAACCGTGGTTTGAATTATATTTCAGATCCTGCCGAAAAAATCAGGCTGGCGGAATATAATTTGCTTGCAGGAAAAAAGGCCAAAACCGCCATAGCTTATGGTTCCGCATTAAATTATTTCAAGTATGGCTTAGAACTCCTTCCCCGCAATTCCTGGGACGAGCATTACGCATTAACCTATGACCTCTATATGGAACGTTCGCAATGCGAATGTCTTTGTGCCAATGTAGAAACCGCAGAGCAACTGTTTGATTTGCTGCTTACTAAAACCAGAACTGACCTGGAAAAGGCCGACATATATATTACAAAAATAATTCTGACCTCAAGTATTGAAAGATATCATGAAACACTGCAACTGGGAAAGAAGGCTTTAAAACTGCTTGGCGTAAATTTGCCGGTTAATCCCGGAAAATTTGCTTTTATCAAAGAATTCTTACTGGCCAAATGGCGTCTGCGCAATCGCAAATCTGAAGATTGTACTGTTTTACCTGAAATGACCGACCCGGTACAAAAAAGAGTTATGCTTCTGCTGTTAGTGCAGGCAGGTGCTGCCTGCGTAACTAATCCTGAATTGTATGCGCTTATCAATCTGAAAATAAGTAACCTTTCATTTAAATTTGGCAATACCGAATTTACATCAATCGGCTATGCCGGTTACAGTTTCTTTACAGGCAGTGTGCTGGGCGACTATAAAACAGGGCATGAATTTGAAAAAGCAGCCTTGAAATTAGTCGAGAAATATGACAATAGTTCCGCCTGTATTCTTTACTTCATGCTTGGCGCTTTTGTGAGTCATTGGACGAGCCATGGCCAAATAAGCATTAATTATTTAAAAAAAGCTGTCGATTACGGCGTAGAAACAGGGAATTTGCTTGTTGTCGGCTATGCAAGCACTTTATTAATTGAAACTAAATATCACCTGGGATTTTCTTTGGCCGAGCTTTATGAAGAATGCCAGAGTTATTATAAAATCGCCAAACGGCAGAAGCTTTTGAATTATCAGCTATTAATCGAAAATTTATTAAATCTGTCCGCTAACGGCTTTAACCTTAGCAATAATGCTACTGAAAATAATTTTAATAATGCAATGAAAGATAAAAATACCATCTTGACCGGTAATTTCCCAAAGATGCAATTATTCTATTTGTACGGTGATCATAGAAGTGCCCTGGCAGTAGCAGAACAGGCCCAACAAAACATTAATGGGGCCAGAGGCCTGCTGATTTCCGCTGAATACATTTTTTATTATTCCCTGGCAATTACGGCCTGCTATGACAAACTTGCGGTAAAGGAAACGAAAAAATACCGGAAAATATTACAAAAAAATCAGAAACAGCTAAAAAAATGGTCCAATTTCTGTC
This sequence comes from Bacillota bacterium, assembly GCA_023434855.1. The sequence goes on from JAEYSJ010000278.1 coordinate 27,064, forward strand.
CGGCTAACTTTCTCCACAAATACCTGCTGGTCACAGCCGAAATAGCCCGTCTGGACGGTAATGACAGCGAGGCTATGACTCTGTACGACCGCTCAATTCAATCTGCCTGTGAAAATGGCTTTGGCCAAAATGAAGCTCTCAGCAACGAGCTGGCAGCCAGGTTTTATCTAACTAAAAGTCGGGATAAAGTTGCTAAGGCCTACCTGGCAGACGCCTGTCATGGATACCATAAATGGGGTGCCGCCAGAAAAGTGCAATGTCTTAAGACAAAGTATCCTCATTTGCTTACTGTGGCTGCTATTGAGAAAGAAGATGCCGCAGCCATAGAAATATTTAAACAAGCATATCATTTTTCCGGCGCCGGCAATAGCGAATCATCGGCGCAAATCGAACTTGATACCATTCGGCAAGCGGTGCAGAAATTTGCTAATGAAACAGATCCGGCAAAATTACTGGAGAACTTTTTGAATATTGCCATTGAGAATGCCGGTGCCGAAAAGGGATATCTCATTTTGGAAAAAGACGAAAATTTACTCATCGAAGTTGTCAAAGAACGTGACATGCATGCCGCTTTGGTAATAACACCACTTCCCCTGGAAAAGAGCATGAATCTCTCACAAATGATAGTTCGCTATGTAGCCCGGACGCTAGAACCCATAGTTATAAACGATGCCGGACAAGCAGGAATCTTTGCCAGAGACCCTTATATTGCCCAATCATCTTCACAATCAATTGTTTGCATGCCTTTGACGCTCCAGAACATCCCTGTTGGTATTCTGTATCTGGAAAACAGCCTGCTGACCGGAGTGTTTACCCCTGACCGTCTGAAAGTATTAAAATTATTAGCCAGCCAAATTGCCTATGTTCAAAAACTGCAGTCCTTTTTAGAAGCTGAAAACAACAAAGAACCAACGATGGCAGCAATTCCATTGATTGAACCTCTTACCGAACGGGAACTGGAAGTGCTGCGACTGATTGCTGCCGGCATGTCCAATAAAGAAATTGCTCTGAATTTACAGCTTACGGTAAACACCATAAAAACCCATATCTTAAATATTTACGGAAAGCTTCAGGTGAACCGGAGAGTTCAGGCCATAGCCAAGGCGAAGGAATTAAATCTGTTGAAATGAGTAGTCTTATATTAATATCCCTTTGTTATACAAAAGGGATATTTTTATTGCAAAATCTTCTTTTTCACCCTTTTGGGTGATCTCAGTGGATACTAAGTATTGTAAGTTAGAATAGAAACTACTTTGAGTTAGTTTTTTGAATTTGCGTTTGGATATTCATTTATCTGAAGAATCGAAGAAACATATAGGAGGCAAGAGAGAATGAAAATTATTGCTTTTAACGGAAGTCCACATGGTCAGTCGGGCAATACTGACAAGATTCTACAGCCCTTTCTGGCAGGTGCGCATGAAGCCGGGGCAGAGACGGAAACGGTTTATCTTACGGACAAAAAGATCAACCACTGTATAGGATGTTTGTCTTGCTGGCTAAAAACACCTGGTATTTGTGTTCATCAGGACGACATGCCTGAACTATTGGAAAAAATACGCAAAGCAAATTTAGTAATTTACGCTACTCCTCTGTACGTTTATACAGTTAGCGGATTGATGAAAGATTTTATGGACCGTATACTTCCGATTATCAAGCCGCATATCATCAAACGGGGTAATCAATATATTCACCCAACACGGTACGAGGAAGAATGGCCCAAAAAAATGGTACTAATCTCAAGTTGCGGTTATCCGGAAAGACATCACTTTGCAGCTCTGGTTAAGACATTTCGTCAGTTTTCCGCATCAGCTCCTGACCTTACTCTGACCGCCACTATATTATGCGCAGCTGCTGGAGTATTAAGTATTCCGGGATATGAAGAAGCAGTACAGTGCTACTTAGACGCCGCACACCGCGCCGGGCAGGAAGTGGTAAAGCAAGGCTGTGTTACGCCAGATACGCAGAAAGTGCTGGACCATAACTTGATTGATCCGGAAACATATTCCTCCGGAGCAAACGCTTACTTTGACAGTATAATTAACTGCCAAACAAATCAAGGAGATGCCTCTAATTAGACCATGCCCGAGCAGGTAAAATGAAAGGGAGGAAAAATCTTTGTGCGAATTCTGTATTAAACATGGCGAAGGCAAAAAGTGGTACGAAGTCATGCAAAATTATTCAAAAGAGTTGTATCACCAAAATAATGTAGAGCAATATATGAAAGATTTTCTTAACAATTTTGGGAAAAATTTTATTGGCCTGGCAAAATTCGATGCAATGAAAAGAAAAAAATCACTGGCATACAAATTTTTTCGCAAACTGGCAACCTGGCGGGCAAAAAAGAACCATTTTGGCCAGGTAATCCCTTTAGAAGATGCGGAAATGATAATTGACATGGTACAGTCAATAACCAGACTACCTTGTATATGCCGGGGACTGACCAGAGGCAATAACAATGCCCGATACTGTTTCGCGTTAGGTATTGATCCAAGCGGGCTTCTAAAAGATTATCCTCATTTAAAAGAAAGCCTTGAGACACTTACAATTGATGAGGCTAAAGAACTACTGAGAAAATTTGATAAAGAAGGCCTGATTCATTCTGTATGGACATTCAAGACTCCTTATATTGGCGGTATTTGTAATTGTGATCGCGACTGTCTCGCCTACAGGGTACAGGTGAGCGCTGATTTGATGCAAACAATGTTTAAAGGAGAGTATGTCGCCGGCATTGATCTTGACCAATGCGTTGCCTGCCGAAACTGTCAGAAAATATGCCAGTTTGGTGCTATTGAATATTCCTCTGCCACTCAGAAATGTTATATCAATCCTCTGAAGTGCTATGGGTGTGGTGTATGCCGCAGTACCTGCAAAAAGGAAGCTATCTCCCTACAGGACAGAAACCGGTTGCCTGAGCTGGCAGGAGTGTGGTAATCATGGTAATTATTAAAGTGGATAATGAAAAATGCCCTAACGCATTTGACTGTCTCAAATGTATCAATACCTGCCAGAGCGGAGCCTTGCTCGTATTACCTTACGATAACCCCTACGTTTTAAATGGTAAAGGGCGAATTGAACCAGCCATAATGTCGTTATGTACCGCTTGTGGCGACTGCCAAAGAAATTGCCCGACGGGGGCGATAAGTTTGTCATGTTCAAACTGAAAAATAGATAAATACGGAGGGATTTTTATGGGACATATTGTAAACGCCAAAGAAGAGATATACCGGGCGTTGGCGGAACGCCTAAATAAGAATCCAATTGGAACCCCGGTAAATGAGGACTTGCTGGCAATACTCTACCACCTTTACACTGAAAATGAGGCAATGGTTGGCAGCAAATTTCCGATAATCCCAATGACACTGGACAGCATCGCCGGGATCACCGGAATCAAACAAGTAGAATTGCGAGAAACCCTTGAAAACATGGCCAATAAGGGGCTGGTGGTAGACATACCCCGCCGGGATGGTACTTACTATCTATTAGCCCCAATGATCATCGGTTTCTTTGAGCATACCTTTATGCGTGTGCAGAATGAGCTCAATTTAAAGGAAATGGCGGAATTATTCAATAAATATTTCCAACACCCTGAAGTGGGAGCAGAGATTATCGGCAAGGAAACAAAATTTTTTCAGACGGTAATGTACGAAAACCTGATCTCAGCCGCTGTGGAAACGGAAGTCTTAGACTATGAACGGGCTTCTGAAATTATCCGCCAGTCGGGAGGCGGCGGAATTGGCATTTGTGCCTGCCGGCACAAAGCCAGCCACCAGGGTAATACTTGTGAAGTGAATGCCCCTTTAGAAACGTGTATTTCGCTGGGTGAAGGAGCGGATTGGCTGGTACGTCGCGGCATGGCCAAAACGGCTACAGTGGATGAACTGCTAAAATTGCTTGATCAAACGGAAAAACTGGGGTTGGTCCACCTGTGTGACAACGTGCTAAACCAGCCGGCTTATATGTGCAATTGTTGCAAATGCTGCTGCGGCGTTCTGCGTAGCGCCAGAGAGTACCGGGTATTTTCCACTCACCCCAGCAATTTTATTCCAACCTTGGAAACTGACAGTTGCGCAGGCTGTGGTGCCTGTGCTGATCATTGCCCGATTAATGCCATTACCATGCAAGATACCGGAAAGGGTGAAATGCCGGATATTAATAAGGACATATGCCTTGGCTGCGGTAAGTGCGCCGCCGCTTGTCCCGGCGAATCGCTAACCATGTCCCGCCGGCCGATATTACGCACTCCTCCTATAGATAAGACCGATCAATTAACCCGTATTGCCAGAGAAAAGGATAAGATGTATTTTAAACTAGGTCCGCTATAACAATAAATTTGTCCTGCTTTTGCAGGACAAATTTATTGTTATAGCAGGGTGTAAAAAAATATCCATATGCAGGAAAAGGCAAAGGTTTCGCGAAGTCAAAAAATAACATTTTTAACAAATAGCCGGGGTGAGACAGTATGAAATTCTTAGATATTGAAACTATACCAGAGTTGCCGGGTGAAGGCTGATGGGACTGCACCAAATGTTTTCTTTGCCTGATTATACTATTATTGAAGATCTTTATGAATATAATTGTTTCAAGATCTTTCGGGCAAAAAAAATACAAAGCCAACTGCCATTCATTATTAAAACCCTTAGGGTAGGAGCCGACCAGATTGACATCGCGAAACTAATTAATGAATATGAAATCACCCGTAATCTGGACATAAAAGGCATTTTCAAACCATTGAAACTGGAATGGGCCGGATTAACCGTTGCCTTGATTATGGATGACACCGAAGCCATCCCCCTGAACAAATACCTGCAGGCCAGCCGCCCGGACCTGTCCCGCTTCTTTTTCATTGCTATTCAACTGACAGAAACACTGGGAGAACTCCACCAAAAAGGCTTTATCCACAGGAACTTAAAACCAGACGCTATTTTTATTCACCCCGATACAAACCAGGTAATATTAACGGATTTCAGCATCACAACCCATGTTTCCCGGGAAAGTCACAATGAGATGACCCATTCACCTGCAGGAACCCCGGCCTATATGTCCCCGGAACAAATCGGCCGACTAGGCGGAGTTGTTGACCACCGCAGCGATTTTTATTCCCTAGGAGTAGTATTATACGAAATGTTAACCGGGCAGCTTCCTTTACAGGTACAGGCAAACCATCAGCTTCAGTGGATCTATGCCCACCTTGCCCAAAAGCCAGCAAACCCCGGGGAGATTAATCCTGACATTCCCCCGGCACTCTCCGCTATCATCATGAAGTTACTGGCTAAAACTGCCGGTAAGCGATATCAAACTGCCTGGGGAATTGTAGCAGACTTGAAAGAATGCCGGCGGCAATGGAATCAAACCGGAGTGATTCAGCCGTTTATCCCTGGCCGGGTAGACTTGTCCGACCGATTTCGACTTCCTAACAAACTCTATGACCGGGAAAAGGAAATTAAAATTTTATTAGATACCTTTGAAAGTACGCGTTTAGGCCACCCCGAATTGATGCTGGTTTACGGGTATGCGGGTACCGGAAAAACAGCACTGATTCATAAAACGCTCAAACCGCTTGCAGCTAAAAAAGGATATTTTATCGCCGGAAAATCAGATCAGCTTCAGCGGAATATCCCTTATGCTCCTTTCATTCAAGCCTTCAGAGATTTGATGCGTCAGTTGCTGACTGAAAGCCAGGAAGACCTTGTCGCATGGAAAGAAAAACTACTTTGTACCCTGGGTCGGAACGGAGCGGTCATTACCCAAGTTATTCCCGAAGTTGAACTGATTATTGGCCCCCAGCCTCCTGCCGAAGCGCTGCAGCCACGGGAAGCCCAAAATCGGTTTTTCTTGGTTTTCCGAAACTTTATACGGGTATTTGCCCAAAAGGAGCATCCACTAGTCATTTTTCTTGATGACTTGCAATGGACAGACCTTGCCTCATTACATTTGCTCCAATATTTATGTAAATTTCTCGATAGTTTTTGCTTATTTTTAATTGGAGCTTACCGGGATAATGAGGTAGCCGGAGCGCACCCACTATTACTTACCCTGGACGAAATGCATAAATTGAAAATTCCTGTACAACAGCTGCATCTGGCTCCTTTGGATCAAGCCTGTACCAATCAATTTGTCAACGATACCTTGCAATGCATAGGAAGGAGTGACAAGACGCGACTGCTGGCAGAAATATTTTACCGGAAGACAGGCGGCAATCCTTTTTTTCTGGGTCAGTTGTTACAGACGGCATATGAAAATAATTTTCTGCGCTTTAACATAAATGACCATTGTTTGGAATGGGACCCTGTTTCCATCGATGAAATGCCCATGATTAACGATGTAATTAATTTTATGCTGGAAAAGATGCAAAAGCTTCCTACTGCACCCCGCAATGTTTTACAACTGGCTGCCTGCATTGGTAATACATTTGACCTGCAAACACTGTCCCTTGCCTGTAAACAGCCATCCGGACAAATAAGCGACAATCTCCGTTTGTTAATTACCGAAGGACTTGTATTGCCTATCAATGCTTTTGACTATTCTTTCCAGTCATTTTCTCAAGTACATAAAGCCGTTGATTCAGAAATTAAATATGAATTCTTGCATGACCGCGTCCAACAGGCAGCTTACTCCTTGGTACCGGAAGAGAAAAAAAAAGAAGTTCACTTGCAAATTGGCCGGCTAATTCTGCAAAATACGCTTCAGGGTGAACTGGATGAAATGATTTTCAGCATTATGGACCATTTAAACCGTGGGCTGGATTTAATCCTTGATCCGGCTGAAAAGACTAAATTGGCGGAATATAATTTGATAGCCGGCCAGAAAGCGAAAGCATCAACAGCTCACGGTTCAGCGCTGGATTATTTCAATTCCGGCATAGCTCTCCTTCCGGACAATGCGTGGCAGAAATATTACCATCTGACCTATGATCTCCATCTGGAACGCGCCCAATGCGAGTATCTTTGCGACCATTTCGACATGGCAAACCAACTGTTTGATTTACTAATGGACAGAGCCCAAACAAATATGGAAAAAGCTGATATCTGTCTTGTTAAAATGACCTTGTATTTAGGGATCAAAAAGTATCATGAAACGCTGCAATTAGGAATACAAGGCTTGAAATTGCTAGGGATGAATCTGCCAGAGAAACCAGGGAAACTTGCTTTTATTAAAGAAATCCTGCTGGCTAGATGGCATTTGTGCAGCCGGAAAATGACCTGTTTCGCTAATTTACCGGAAATGACTGATCCGGTAAAAAAGAAAATGATCAGACTTTTCGTAGCGCAAGCGTGCGCGGCAGCTATGATTAATTCAAGATTATGCATGTTTATTATGCTAAAAGTCGCAAATATATCCATTAAGCACGGAAACACCGATTTTTCGCCTACCGGCTACATCAATTATGGTATCTTTTTCGGCAACATGTTAGGAGACTATACGGTAGGGCGTAAGTTTGAACAAACAGCCTTTGAACTTATTGAGAAATACAATAACAGTTCCGCCAAATGCATTTTCTATTTTACAGCCGGCATATATGCAAGCCATTGGACAAACCATGGAAGCGCCAGCGTCGCACACTTGCAAAAGGCTGTTGATTATGGCCTTGAATCAGGAGAATTACTGTTTGTCTGGTATTCATTGACCTTGATTATTGAAACAAAATTTTTGCTGGGGAATTCTTTGGCAGAACTTCTTGAGGAGTGTCGGCGCAGTTATAATTCCACCAAGCGGGTGAGACTTTTAAACTATCAGCTGCTGATAGCGAATTTAGCAGGATTAGCCGGGGGCCCTGATACACTGCACAATGCCGATTACACTGAAGAAGATTTTCGTAAATGCTTAAAAGAAGATCGTACAGCAATTATGACTTATCATTTTACAAAAATCCAATTATATTATCTCTATGGTGATAACATGAAAGCCTTATCCATAGTGGAAGAAACTTACCAGGATTTTAATATAATCAGAGGACTCCTGCTGGCCGCTGAGTACATTTTCTACTGTTCCTTAGTAATTGCCGCCGCCTACAACGGACTGCCGGAAAAGCAAAAAAAGAAATACGGGAGATTACTAAGAAAAAACCAACAGCAGATGAACAAATGGTCCCATTCCTGCCCTGCGAACTTTCTCCACAAGTACCTGCTGATCGCCGCGGAAATAGCCTGCCTTAATGGTAAAGACAACGAAGCCATGCTCCTGTATGACCAGTCTATTCAATCTGCCCGTGAAAATGGCTATATACAGAATGAAGCCCTCGCCAACGAACTGGCCGCCAAATTTTATCTCGCTAAAGGACGGAATAAAGTTGCTCAAGTCTATCTCACTGACGCCTGCAGCGGATATACCAAGTGGGGGGCCTTCAGAAAGGTGCAAAACCTTCAACTTCAATATCCGCACCTGCTTACAGGAATATCAACCAAGGACAAGGAGCTTGAAACTATAGAAATACTAAAAAAAGCCTACCAATATGCCGGCGTTGCCAACAACGAACCTGCCGGTAATTGGGAACTGTATACCATCCGGCAAGCAATACAAAAACTAGCTGAAGAGCCGAGCCCGGGAAATCTGCTGGAAAGCTTTTTAGATGTTGCAATTGAAAACGCCGGAGCCGATAAAGGCTATCTAATTCTGGAGAAAAACGAAAATCTGTTTATTGAAGCAGCTCGGGACAGTAATCTCAAGACCACAGCCATAATAACACCGCTTCCGCTGGAGGAAAGCATTAACCTCTCCAGGATGATAGTCCGCTATGTCGCCCGGACACTTGAAATCGTAATAATTAATAATATCGAACAAGCCGGGATTTTTGCTAAGGACCCTTATATCCTTCATTCCTGTTCTAAATCAGTTGTCTGCCTGCCTTTGATGCTGCAGGGCATACCTGTAGGTGCCCTGTACCTGGAGAACAGTTTGCTGGCGGAAGTATTTACGCCGGAGCGCGTAGAAATTTTGCGGCTGTTATCTAACCAAATAGCCTACATTCAGAAATTACATTCATTTTTAACCTTGGACACCGCCGTAGCAAAGGATACTACTTCTCTGCCACTGATTGAACCCCTCACGGAACGGGAACTGGAGGTTTTACGCCTGATTGCCGCCGGTTTGTCCAACAAAGAAATAGCATTAAAATTGCAGCTCACTGTAAATACGGTTAAAACTCATATCCTGAATATATACGGAAAACTGCAGGTGAGCCGAAGAGTCCAGGCCATAACCAAGGCTAAGGAATTAAAACTGATACAGTGAAAAGCATCCTTTTGCTTCGATAAAAGGATGTTTTTTTTATTAAAAATATTCTATTTCACCCTTTTGGGTGATCCATTTTGACTAACAAATACTGTAATTTAATAACAACACTAAATTTTAAAATTATAAGGAGCTGGTTTAATGTTAACAGTTAGTTCAAAATGTGTTAAATGCGGCACTTGCATAGCCGTCTGCCCGATTACGGGAGTTATAGATATGCGCCAGCAGGGACCTGAACTGCTTCAACCGGAAGCATGCATAAAATGCGGCCATTGTGTTGCAAGTTGCCCGGAAGCGGCATTGGATCATCCACTGGTACCGCTTAGTAAACAAGTGTCTCTGGAAACTCATCCGGTGCTGGATCCGGCAACAGCTGCCCGTTTTTTAAGATCACGCCGCTCGATCCGTTCTTATAAAAAGGATACCGTCTCACAGGAGTTATTGCTCCAGTTGCTTGAGATTGCCAGGTTCGCCCCTTCTGGATGCAATAGCCAGGGTTTATCCTACCTGGTCGTTACCAAGCGGGAACTGATGGCGCAGCTTGCCGAAGTGACGGTGCAATGGCTTGAAGAACAAATCTGGAACAATACGCCTTGGATACTGCCCTTTAAAAGCTTTGTTGACGTTTATCGAAATACCGGCCAGGATGTGATTCTGAGAGAAGCACCCCACCTTATTGTTGCTACCGCGCCCAAGGGATTTTTCTTCGGACTTGGCAATGCCCGTTATTCACTGGAGTATGTGGAACTTTTCGCACCAACTCTGGGATTGGGCACATGCTGGGCCGGCCTTTTGGAAGCATGTGCTTTTTCGGGTTATCCGGAATTGTACCGGCTGCTTGATATTGATGATGATAACACCAGTATCGTCGGCGCACTGATGGTAGGCTATCCCCGTTATACTTACCATAGGCTGGTGGATAGAAACCCGCTGGAAGTAGCCTGGCGGTAAATTGGAACGAATTATTTTTGCCTTTTAACAAAAGGAGGAGTTGATAAATGGTCAACAACAAAAAAAATATACCCGTAAATACATCAACTGGTCCCCACCAGATTGATAACGATATTTACAACAACCTTTCGGAAATGTGGTGGAATGATAGCGGATTTGCCGGCTTGCTTAAGCATATTACCAACCCATGGCGCGTACCTTACTTTCAGCGTATGCTTATCCAACATTTAGAAAACTTGAGCGGCAAGCATTTACTGGACATAGGCTGCGGTGGTGGAATACTCGCTGAAGAGTTGGCGGCAATGGGTTTCAGCGTAACCGGTATTGACCCATCTGACAAATCAATTGTAGTTGCCAAAAAACACGCAAAGAAAAACAATTTACACATTGACTATCGCATAGGGTATGGCAATAGACTGCCCTTTGAAAATGAAACATTTGAGGTTGTCGCATGCTGCGATGTACTCGAACATATTCACGACTGGGATGCAGTTATTGGCGAAATCGCACGGGTTCTTAAGCACAATGGAATATTTGTTTTTGATACCATCAACCGCACAACTGCCAGCAAGATATTTTTCATCAAGATGTTCCAGGATTGGAAGTTCACACGCTTTTTGCCACCCAATTTACATGTTTGGAATATGTTTATCAAGCCTGAAGAACTGAAAGCTTCGCTTGAACGACATGGTTTGCATTACAAAGATATCAAGGGTACCAAACCAGCTGTCGGCTTTTTCCAATTCCTAAAACTCATCCGTCAATATAACACCGGGAAGATTTCGTCCGCCGAGTTAGGGAAACGCTTAAGTGCCCCGGAAGGCTCGAGAATTGAATGCACCTATATGGGCTATGCCATTAAGCCATGACCTTCCATCCCCTGAAATTTTGCCGCTGAAGAAATATCTGTTTTGTATACAAGGAGGTAACTGAAATGGATAGACATAACTATAAAGTCTTCTCCGAAGGAAGAATTTCTAATCTGGTCCTGAAAAATCGTCTGGTAAGATCTGCAACTTGCGAAAACAGTATGACAACAGACGGCAAGACCACTGACACAATACTGGATATTTATAGAGAACTGGCGGCAGGTGGAACCGGAATGATTATAACAGGATTAATGGCGGTTTCACCGGCTAGCAAGATATTGGATAAACAAATGTGTATATTTGGCGACGAACATATCGCTGAAATTGCAAAAATTGTTGGCATTGTTCACCAAACTGACAGCAACTGTAAGGTTATTGCTCAATTGTGCCATCCCGGAAGGCAGATTCTTCACAAAAATGACTTCGCAGAATGTGTAGGACCATCGGCAGTAGAATCCCCGATTCTGGTGAAAAAGGCGAAAGAACTCTCAATTGATGAGATTGAAACAATCATTAGCTGTTTTGCCGCGGCAATTGTAAGAGTGAAACAAGCCGGGTTTGATGGCGCTCAACTGCACGCCGCCCACGGGTATTTATTAAGCTCTTTCCTTTCCCCCTATACCAACAGGCGAACAGACAAATTTGGCGGTTCTGTAAAAAATAGAGTAAGAATAATCACGGATATCATTGCTTTGGCCAGTAAAGAAGTAGGCAGTTTTCCGATCTTAATCAAACTCAACTGCAATGATCATGTTGATGGCGGCATCTCCCCGGATAATTTCGCTGAACTCCTGACGGAAATTGAAGATACGGGAGTAGACGCCATTGAAGTAAGTGGAGCGATGTGGGATTGTCTTGCCCGTTCTGAAAAAGAGCTTGGTTTCTTCCCCCTTCCCTTGCCAGAAGCCCGTACAAGAATTAATACTGCAGACCAGCAATCGTATTATTATGATTCGGTTAAAAATATTAATTCATATTTACCACTGATACTAGTTGGCGGTCATCGCAACATCGAACGAATGGAAGATATATTGAATAAAGAAAAAGTTGATTTCCTTTCACTATGCCGCCCGTTGATATCCGAACCAGAGCTGCCAAAACGTTGGCTGGATGGGGTCGGAAAAGAAAATACCGATTGCGTGTCATGTAACGCCTGTTTTGCTATGCAGGCGGAATATGGTTGTGCTCTGAAGAAAGCCGGGGAAAAAAAGGCAATGTTTGATATGTTCGCGCAAAACTGGAAGGAATTTTTTAAATAATTATTTATCAGATCACTGATATAATCATCCATATATAAGAAATGGAGGAGATTCGCATGAAGATTGTCGCTATTAACGGAAGTCCAAAAGGCCCGTCAAGCAATACCAATGTAATGGTCAGTGCCTTTTTAAAGGGAGCACAGGCTGCAGGAGCGGAAACAGTGAACATCTTCCTGGCGGGAAAAGAAATTAATCATTGCCGGGGTTGTATATCCTGTTGGATAAAGACCCCCGGGCAATGTGTGATTAAAGATGATATGGCGGAAATACTTGCTTCAAAAGAAGGAGCCGATATTCTTGTCTTGGCAACCCCGCTGTACTATGATCATATCTCCAGTATATTAAAAACTTTTATGGATCGGATGATCGTGACAGTAGCCCCTTATATTCAGAAATATAAAGGCGGTGAATGCAGGCACTTACATCAGGACAACAATGCTTCCCCTTTTAGATCAGGGGAACTACCGCCTAAATTAGTAATGATATCAAACTGTGGCTACCCGGAAAGATCCCATTTCCAAGTAATTTCTTTATGGGTTAAAAGACTGGCTCTCAATATGCTTACCGAAGTAATTGGAGAAATCTACATGCCGCAGGGCCCATTCCTAACCGCCCCGGCAGAAGCGTTACACGCTCTTGCCGCCGGCTGCCCGCAATTGTCAGATAATATTGCTCATTATCTACATCTATTGGAAAAAGCAGGGGAAGAAATTGTTATCAACAACCGGTTATCGGAGGAAACAAATAAAGTATTGTCTGAACAGCAATTTATGCCTGATGATATGCATATTCAGGCAAATAACCTTTGGATTGACAGCATGGCAAAAAAATAGCAACCTAGAATTACCTCACCGAAATGTCTGTTTTCAATACCAATAACAGGCATTTTTCTTTTAATAAGCTTAATCCAATGCATAGAGACAGATATTGGTAGATTATGTTAAAATTAATTAAAACTATCTTAATGAAAGTAGACGGACTGAACATATGTTTACTTTACATGGTTACCTAATTACGGCAGTAATTTATGAAAATAATCGTTTGAAGCTCTATCGGGGTAAAATGGTTGAAAACCAATTGCCGGTTATTGTTAAAACTCCCGCAGCAGTGGGCAATATGGCCGACATAGCGCAATTTATTAATGAATACCAAATTACCCGCAACCTAGACATAAAGGGAATCATTAAACCGCTACGGCTGGAACAGGCCGGACCAATCATTGCTCTAATCATGGAAGACAGCGGGTCAATACCCCTTAGAAACTACCTACAAACCAACCAGCCGGATTTGCCGGTCTTTTTTCCTATTGCCCTTCAACTGATAACAACTCTGGGCGAACTTCACCGGCTGGGTGTTATCCACAGGGATTTAAAACCAGATAGTATTTTCATTAATCCCAGTACCGGGCAGGTAAGTATAACCAATTTCGGCGCCTCCCTTATGTTCCGGAAAAAACAGGATGTTTTATTGCCCAACACTTTTGTGGGAACACCGGCCTATATGGCCCCGGAGCAAATCGGCCGGATCAGCAGGATTGCCGACCAACGCAGCGATCTGTATTCCCTGGGAGTAGTTTTTTACGAAATACTGACCGGGCGGCTTCCTTTCCAGGCAGATGATCCCCTGCATTGGGCCTATGTCCATATGGCCAAACCCCCGGTTGACCCCACAAAAATTAATCCGGCTATCCCCCTGGCGATCTCCGCCATCATTACAAAATTACTGGCCAAAACCGTCATAGAGCGCTACCAGAACGCCGCCGCTCTCCTGGCGGACCTGGAAGAATGCCGGCGGCAATGGGACCAAAATGGCGTGATTAGACCGTTTATCCCCGGCCGGCTGGACCTACTGGCTAGTCTTCAAATACCCCGCAAACTCTATGCACGGGAAAAAGAAGGTGCTATTTTAACAGCTGCTTTTAAGCGAGTGTGTTCCGGCGCAACCAGATTACTGCTGCTAGACGGCTATGCGGGTACGGGAAAAACGGCTTTGATTTATGAAATTTTGAAGCCGCTTGCAATCGAACAAGGCTATTTTTGCACCGGTAAGTTCGACCAACTCCAGCGGAATATTCCTTATCTTCCTTTCATCCAGGCCCTGGGAAATTTGCTGCAGCAGCTCTTGACTGAAAGTCAGGATAATCTCTCTGTATGGAAAAAAGTGCTATGCTCCGCCCTAGGCAAGAGCGGAGCAATAATTTCCGGTGTTATTCCTGAAGTCGAATTGATTATAGGACCACAACCCCCTGTTGAAACACTTCATCCACGTGAGGCCCAAAATCGCTTTCATATAATATTTCGCAAGTTTATACAAGCATTTGCCAAAAAAGAACACCCTTTGGTGATATTCCTGGACGACCTGCAATGGGCAGACCCGGCTTCCATGGAATTAATCCAATACTTGGGCGAAGATTGGGATAGTCATTACCTGTTATTGGCAGGTGCTTACCGGAAGAACGAAGTACCCGGAGAACACCCGTTGGCAATCACGCTGGCAAAACTGAGAAGTGCCGGGATAGTATTGCAACATATCTCGTTGTCACCTTTGGATCAGGTCCATGTCAATAAACTTGTCGCAGATACCCTCCACTGTTCACTGGAAAAAGCAGAGCCGCTGGCAACAATTTTATACCGGAAGACGGGCGGCAACCCTTTTTATCTGCGCCAATTAATTCAGACAGTTTATGAGGAAAATCTCCTGCGTTTTAACCTGCAAAATGTTTGCTGGGAGTGGAATGTACCCTCCATCCAGGAAATGCCCATGACAAATGATGTGATCAATTTTATGCTGGAAAAGCTGCAAAAGCTCCCGACCGAAACCCGTAATGTTTTGCAACTGGCTGCCTGCATCGGCAATATATTCGATTTACAAATGTTAAGTATTGCCAACAAGCAACCCCTTGTGCAAACGGCGGCCGGACTCTGGCCGTCAATTATCGAAGGCTTCATTCTGCCTGTACACGATACCAGCAAATGGAGCGAAGCGTGGTATCACAGTTCCAAAATCTTCTTCAGAGCTAATCTTGCAGCCAGATACGAGTTTTTGCATGACCGCGTCCAGCAGGCAGCCTACGCTTCGATTCCTGAAGAGAAAAAAAGCAAGATGCACGTACAAATCGGTCGCTTGCTTTTACACAATACGAATCAAGATGTTCTGGATGAAGAAATTTTAGATATTATGGATCACTTGAACCGTGGCTTGGATTTAATCAACGATCAGTCAGATAGAATCAAATTTGCGCAATTTAACTTATTGGCCGGGCGAAAAGCCAAAACTGCAACAGCCTATAGTACTGCATTAAACTATTTTAAATACGGCATAGCGTTGCTCCCGGAAAACGCATGGGATAAGCATTACCAGTTAACTTTTGATCTTTATACCGAATGCTCGCAATGCGAATATCTATGCTCTCATTTCGCCATAGCTGAGCAACTGTTTGATTTACTTTTGTCCAAGGCCAAAACAGACCTGGAAAAGGCTAACATCTACGTTTTTAAAATAGTATTAAATGCCGGACTTGAAAGATATCACGAAACTCTTCAATTGGGGCAACAAGGTCTAAAATTACTGGGAATAAAATTACCGCTTAACCCCGGAAAGTTTGCACTTATTAGGGAAATTCTTCTGGCGAAATGGCGATTGCTTACGAGCAAAGCGGAAAATTTAAATGATTTACCGGAAATAACTTTAGTTCAGCAAAAAGCAATTACCCTCCTCTTAGCACAGGCAGATGCTGCTGCCATGATTAACCCTGAATTGTTTACACTGATTATGTTGAAAACAACCAATCTTTCCATCAGCTACCGTAACGCTCAGTACTCATCAATGGGCTATGCCTGCTATAGCTTCTTGACCGGCAGTGTGCTGGGAGATTACAAAACAGGACATCAGCTTGCTCAGGCGTCCCTAAAGCTTATTGATCAGCACGATAACAGCTCGGCCAAAGGTGTAGCCTATTTTTTGCTTGGCACCTTGGTAAGCCATTGGACGGAACACGGAAAAACCGGCATTAATTTTCTCCAAAAAGCTGTCGATTACGGTCTTGAATCAGGAAAGACACTTGTTGTGAAAAATGCCGTTTGCACGCTTATTGAAAATAAATATTTCTTAGGAAGTCCTTTAAAGGAACTCCAGCAGGAATGTCGGAATTATTATAATCTTACCAAACAGGCGGAGCTTTTAAATTTTCAACTACTTCTTTCAAATTTAATGGAACTTGCCGGTAACCCGCCTGACTCCGCCAACGGCGAACATGCTGCAGTTTTTAATGGATCAATCAGCCATTCCAGAGCTATTATGATTTATCATATTTGGAAAATCCAAAGATGTTATCTGCAGGGTGATTATAAGCGTGCCCTGGATTTGGCGGAACAAGTACAACAAAACATTAATGCTGTCAGGGGTTATATGCTTTACGCCGAATACAATTTCTATTACTCCCTGGCAATTACTGCCTGTTATAACGAACAACTGGTGAGGCAGCAAGAAAAATACCGGATAATCCTTAAAAAAAACCAACGGCAAATGAAGAAATGGTCATCTGCCTGCCAGGCGAACTACCTGCACAAATACCTGCTGGTTGCTGCTGAAACCGCCCGCCTGAACGGCAGGGACAATGAAGCCATGCTATTGTATGACCAGTCCATTCAATCAGCCCGTGAAAATGGCTATGGGCAAAATGAAGCCATCGCCTGCGAATTGGCAGCCAGGTTTTATCTGACCCAAGGCCGGAATAAAATCGCCCATGTCTACCTGACCGATGCCTGGCAAGGATATACGAACTGGGGGGCCACTGGCAAAGCAAGTGCTCTGCAAAATCGCTATCCCCACCTCCTAACCGGAATCTCCAAAACCAATGATTTTCTTGCAAGCCCAAAACTACTGCAAAACATCTTGCAGTACGCCGGCATAGGTAGCAGTGATATAATCAGTAATCATGAACTTTCCGCCATCCGCAGGGCAATAGAAAAACTGTCTGAAGAAGCAAATCCGGCGGCATTACTGAAAAGCTTTCTGGAAATCACCATTAAGAATGCCGGAGCGAATAAAGGGTATCTAATTCTGGAGAAAAACGAAAAACTGCTTATTGAAGCTGCAAAAGAAAGCGATAAGCACCCTGTGACGGTAACTGCATCGTTCCCCCTGGAAGATTGTATTAATCTCGCCCGGACGATGGTTCGCTATGTCGCCCGGACTCTTGAACCGGCAGTCATAAATAATAACGTACAATCCGGTCTCTTTGCCAAAGATCCTTATCTTACTCAATCTTTTGCTAAATCAATTGTCTGCCTGCCCTTATTATGCAGGAGAATCCCTATAGGCGTGCTTTATCTGGAAAACAGCTTATTGCCTGGAGTATTCACGCCGGACCGGCTGGAAGTATTGAAACTTTTAGCCAGTCAAATGGCCTATATCCAAAAATTGCAATCATTTTTTGAAGAGGATAAGAATGCTGTCGGGACAGAACCCGCTCCCCCTTCGCCTCCATCCGCCCCTCTCACCGAACGTGAGTTGGAGATCTTAACCTTGATTGCCGCCGGTATGTCCAACAAGGAAATTGGCCAGGTGTTATATCTGACAATAAATACCATTAAGACCCATGTCCTGAAAATATACGAAAAGCTCGGAGTAAACAGAAGGATGCAGGCGGTAACCAGAGCGAGGGAATTAAAACTGCTGAATAATGAAAAATATTTATACAAATACCATCCCTAATTACGGTTCAGGGATGGTTTTCTTGTTAATAACCTAAGTTCACCCGTTCGGGCGATTCTCATGGGAGAACTTGTGGTGTAAATTTAATGGAAAACTATGAAATATGAAAGGAGAACGCAATGGAAGTATTTACAAAATCCTATAATACTTTACACGGTCTGGTTGAAGGAATACAGGTTAAATGGCCCGGCTGCCATATTCTCTTAGTTACTGGTACAAAAGGTTTTTTATCATGTGGTGTTTTTGATTTGGAGGCCATTGATGCTTTCGGCGCAGCCGCTGCAATTGTAGAAAGCACACCGGAAAACCCTATCGGCGATTTGGAAAGATTTCTGAACCGGAGAATCACCAAAGTTAATTCAAAAGCAGTTGCTTTAGGAATCACTGTAGGAATGGATGTTAAAAATGCTTTTGAGTTAATAGCTTAAAAAACTATCAAATATAGTAATAAAAGAAAGTGAGGAAAGCAAAAGTGAAAATTGTTGCTATTAACGGAAGTCCCAAAGGAAAAGACGGTAATACCAATGTCATGGTGGATGCCTTTTTAAAAGGAGCCCAGGAGGCTGGAGCAAAAACAGTTAATGTCTTTCTGGCGGAAAAAGAGATCAATCATTGCCGAGGCTGTCATAGCTGCTGGTTCAATACTCCTGGTGAATGCATATTTAAAGATGATATGACAGAAATATTGTCTCTCGGCCAGGAAACAGATGTTTTAGTCTTGGCTACACCACTAAAATATGCCAACATGTCCAGCATATTAAAAGTTTTTATTGACCGGCTTATAGTGCTGTGCAATCCATATTTTGAAAAAAATGCACAGGGAACAAGGCATCCGAAAAAAACGGCGGCAGCAGAAACGCAATCCTCCTTTTATCGTTCCAAACTGGTAATGATAGCCAGCGGCGCTCTTGGCACCAGATACCATTTTCAGGTAATTTCCCACTGGATTAAGAAGTTGGCTTTCTACAATCACACAGATGTAATTGGGGAAATATATGCTCCTCAGGGAAGTCTTCTCACTACCCAGGAAGCACAACTACGACCTATTATTGATAATTATCTGCAGCTTCTGGAAAAGGCGGGAATGGAGATTGCTACTATAAGCAGGTTAACAGAGGAAACCACAAAATCATTGGCACAGAACTTTATTCCTGATGCTATTTATATTGAACAAGTTAACAATTTTTTCGATAGTCTGCTAAGTAAGCTGGACCATCCCTACTTAAAAAAGCAAACAAAATTCATCTAATAAGTATTTTTATGATATTATTGAGATGAATGTACGTTACCATCAAAGGTGGGATAATACAAATGGATTGCAATACACCTGAGCACACCTGTAAAAATGCATACTGGTTTTTATTTTACAATGATGAACTTTTAGTTAAGGAAAATACAAAAATCCCCAGCATAACGCTTATACGTGATGTAAAAATTCTAAATTTTAAACCAACAAGTATCCAGTATATAGGTTTATTGAACGGGAATAAATGTTATGCTGCAAATATAGCTAATGAAAACATACCTAAAGGATTTTCCTTCAAAAAATTAATTCTATTATACGGTCAGCTGGCAGATCAACATTTCTGGTTTGCAGGTCGCGCTTTTCATATGATGAGTTGGCTGAAAAGCAACAAATTCTGCAGTTGCTGCGGGAATAGCATGAATGTACTAACTCAGGAATTTGCTGCCAAATGTTCACATTGCGGCCATATTGTTTATCCCCGGATCTCGCCTGCCATTATCGTTGCTGTTGTGAAGGACGATAAACTTCTCCTCGTGCGCTCACGTGGACTTCCCCCTGGCATGTATAGTGTTATTGCCGGATTTGTTGAACCTGGAGAAACACTTGAAGCTTGCGTAAAAAGAGAACTACAAGAAGAAGTCGGCATTGAAGTAACAAATATCAGCTATTTTGGCAATCAGCCATGGCCATTTCCCGATTCACTGATGATTGCATTTACAGCACAGTATGCAGCCGGAAAAATTACGATTGATCATGAAGAGATTGTCGATGCCGGCTGGTTTGGGGCAAGTGAACTTCCTGACATTCCGCCAAAGGGCATTATCGCCAGGCAATTAGTTGATTGGTTCGTCGATTATATAAAATAATTTAGGTAGACCATCCCTCCGTTTGTAGAAATCGAATCGTTAATGCAACTGAGGAATACAATGCAACAGGAGGCTTATCGCGATGATTTCAGAAAACACATCAATAATTAAAAAACAGGGCTGCCCCTTCTGCGAACTTGAAAAAACAGACTATCTATTGGAAAACGAATTAGCTTTCGTTAAATTAGACATCCGTCCTGTTACCGAAGGGCACAGCTTAATAATTCCCAAAAGACACTTTGCCGATTATTTTGCTGCTACCCAAGCGGAAAAAGCGGCCATGGATGACCTTATGCGCATCCGGCACGATGAGTTGCTTAACAGCGATATTACAATTGAAGGCTTTAATATAGGAGCCAATTGTGGTAAAGTTGCGGGACAGACAGTATTGCACTGCCACATTCATTTAATTCCGCGCAGGAAAAACGATATTGAAAATTCCAAAGCTGAAATTCTAAAAGATGGGATACGGGGGGCAATTCGCCGAAGAGTGTCCTGTCACCATATTGATTAGCCGTGAAATCGCCGGAAACAAGAATAACCATAACTAAGAGCTCTGCCATCACCGGCAGAGCTCTTAATTATAGCTTATATTGTAATTTCTTTAACCAATTCTATGCCCTTGCCGAGTATATTAGTTCTATTCTAGCCTATGCCGCCAAAGCTCTGCTCTGTCCGGGCAATAATCTCATCCTGCAGATCTTTATTCAGGTTGTTGAAATAATCACTGTAGCCGGCCACCCGTACGATTAAATCCCTATATTCTTCCGGACGTTGCTGTGCATCAAGCAGTGTTTTACGATCAACCACATTAAACTGAATATGGTGTCCGTCAAGATTAAAATAGGTTCTGACCAGGGCGGCCATGTTTTCCAGCCCTTCTTCCCCGGCAACTACAGCAGGGGTAAATTTCTGATTAAGCAGCGTTCCTCCGGTGCGCAGGTGATCCATTTTGGCGGCTGATTTAATAGCTGCGGTAGGACCTTGCCTATCGGCACCTTGTTCGGGAGAAATGCCTTCCGACAGGGGTTTTCCGGCCAAACGCCCATTGGGGCTGGCACCCATAACCGAACCAAAATAAACGTGGCAGGTGGTTGGCAGCATATCAATGCGATAAACACCGCCTTTCATGTTTTTCCGTCCGTTGACTGTTTCATAAAAGGCATTAAATGCTTCCACCATCAACCTGTCGGCATAATCATCATCATTTCCGTATTTAGGTGTTTTATTGGCAACCATATTGCGAATAACATCCCAGCCGGCGAAATTGGCAGCCATTGCCTGTCGCAATTCCTGCATGGAAAACCGTTGTTTATCAAACACGTTATATTTTATGGCGGCAAGACAGTCGGTCAGTGTGCCGATTCCCACCCCCTGAATATAAGAAGTATTGTACCTGGCACCGCCGGAATTGTAGTCCCGGCCATTGGCAATACAATCGGAGACCAGAATAGATAAGAAGGGGCAAGGCATGTGTTCGGCATAAATTTTTTCAATAATATTATTGCCTTTGATTTTAACATCCACAAAATACCTGAGCTGTTGTTGGAAGGCTGTAAATAGTTCTTCATAGGACCGGTAATCTTCTGCCGCCCCGGTTTGCAATCCTAATTGTTTGCCGGCAACAGGATCAAAGCCATTATTCAAAGTAATCTCCAGTATTTTGGGCAAATTCAGATAACCTGTCAATATATAGGCTTCCTTACCAAAGGCTCCGGTTTCCACACAGCCGCTGGCACCGCCCTCCCGTGCGTCGTTAATGTCCTTACCGGCCCGCAAAAGCTCCTGAACGATAGCATCGGTATTATACATCGCCGGTTGTCCCCAGCCTTTACGGGAAATCTCGCAGACCTTTTTTACAAATTTATGCGGTGACTTACGGCTGATCTGCACATTGGAGCTTGGTTGCAGCAGCCGCATCTCGTCCATAACGTCCAAAATAAGATAAGTTACGTCATTTACCCCGTCTGCTCCCTCAGCGGTAATACCACCGCTGTTGATATTGGCAAAATCGGTATATGTGGCGCTTTCTTTTAGCGTGATGCCTACCTTAGGCGGCGCAGGCTGGTTGTTAAATTTCACCCACAAACATTCCAGCAGTTCTTTGGCCTTATCTGAAGTAAGAGTTTCCTCGGCTAACCCTTTCGTATAAAAAGAATATAAGTGCTGATCCAGTCGCCCGGGGCTATAGGCATCCCAGTTGTTAAGCTCGGAAGTCACACCAATATGTACAAACCAATACATCTGCAATGCCTGGGCAAAAGTTTCCGGCTTATGGGCCGGCACTACTTCGCAGTTGGCAGCAATATCTAAAAGTTCCGCTTTCCTGGTTTCATCATGTTCGTTTTGGGCCAATTCCCGTGCGTAAGCGGCATAACGCCTGCCGTAGATTATGATGGCGTCACAGCAGATCATCATGGCTTCCAGTTGCGTCTTTTTTTCATAGGCTTGCTCATCATTTAGAAAATCGAGGGCATCAATAGCAGCCTGAATTTCCGCTTTAAAGTCCAAAAAACCCTTTTGGTACATCTTGCCGTCCGCCACTGTGTGTCCCGGTGCCCGCTGTTCCATAAATTCCGTAAAAATGCCGCTTTCATAGCAGTCCAGCCACTGCCGGGACATATGGGCCATTATCTTATTACGCAGCGCCCGCTCCCGCCAATACGGAATAATTTGTTCTGCCTGAATTTCCCTGGCTGAATCACTGACTTGAAAAGATATCTTTTCCCGCCGGCTCATCACCGCAAAGTCCTCCAGCGTGTGACAACACAATTCCGGATAAGTAGGTGCCAATTGCGGGCCTTCCCCCTTTTCCCCCACAATCAGCTCACCTTCATTTATACAGAGTTTTTTATTTTCCATAATGTGTTTAAAAGTCAAAGCCCTGAGTACAGGCGTTTCCACTGTTCCGGCATATTGCCGGTAAGCTTCGCTGACCAGGACGGCCCGCTCAATAGATATACCCGGCACAGCAGTGACACTCTGTGTTCTTAGTTTTCTGATCCTGGCATTCATACCTCGTTCCATACAATCATCCTCCAATCTTGGTTGTAAGACCACAAGCTGCAAACATGCCCCGAATTTCTGCCAGTCGCTCCGGCGAAGGCGCAGACAATTCTTCACCCGAATATTTTCTGTTTAAACGCAGGTATTTGCCTTTGCCGATATTATGATAGGGCAAAAGATTAACCATGGCAATATTCAGGTTCCGGATGAATTCGATGGTAGCACTGATGTTGTCATTACCGGTATTAATTCCGGCGATCAGCGGCACCCGTAAATTTATCCTGGCGCCTGCAGCGGACAATTTGCACAGGTTTTCCAGAATAAGATCATTGTCTTGCCCGGTATATTTTTTGTGCAATCGAGAATCCATTATTTTAAGATCATACAAGAAAATCTCGGTAAATTCCAGTAAACGCTCAAAGTATGTAAAAGGAACATAACCGCAAGTATCTACAGCCACAGCAACTCCCTGTTTTTTGCATGCCGTCACCAATTCGGTCACAAAATCAATTTGACACAACGCCTCGCCCCCGGATAGCGTAACACCGCCACCTGACTGTTCATAAAAAGGCTTGTCCTTTTCTATTTCCCGGGAAAGTTCGGCTACGCTATACTCACGCCCGGCTATTTCACGGGCATTGGGCAAGCAGTAGTCAACACATTTTTCACAAAAAACACACTTCTCCTGCTCATGGCTCACTGTTCCTGCATCTATGACAACAGCCCCTTGGCCACAGTGACTGGCGCATTGATGGCAATTTACACATTTTCCGGGATTAAGCAGCATCTCCCGGCCAAACTGTTGACTCTCGGGATTGTGACACCACCAGCAGTTCAAAGGACACCCCTTAAAAAAAACAGTCGTCCTAATTCCCGGACCATCATGGACACAAAATTTCTGGATATCAAAAATCATTGCTTTGTTCATTACATCACCACATTATAGTTCACTCTGTCAGACATTGCTATTACTGCCTGCAGCCAGGAAATCCGGCTGATAAAGCTTGCCTTGTCATGAATAACCGGAGTGTGGCTTTCGCTATATAGCTAATATATTATATATAAACAAAAAAAGCCAGGTATAAAAATTAAATTCTCTGAAATCATTTCTTTCATTATAAATCTGAACGAATTGATATTGCGGCTTTGGGAATACGACTAACCACAGAGGTCACAGAGGACACAGAGGAGTTTTATTATACCAGCATTCTTCTATGTCCTAAGCTCAATGTGTTACACTTTATCACCGGATAATTCTTAATCCTGTGCGATAATATCGCACCGTTCCACTCCGTGTCCTCTGTGCCCTCTGTGGTTCAAAAACACTAGCCCTAAACTACCTATTGCCTGAGAACTTATCTATTCTGATACTATAGCAAAAGCCCGTGTCCAAATAATTGACACGGGCCTTGAAGGCAAGTTTTTATTAAGAATTGCCGTATTGCTGTTGGAGTTGCCACAGCAAGCTTTGCATTTGCAAGCTGTCCAAGCTGTTGACACTGGAACCGTTGTTAGAACTGGAACTAGAGCTGGAGTTAGTATTATCTAATGGCGGAGGCGGAGGTGGCGGATATGCATAAGCATACTGCGCACTAGTGCTGGAACTGCTGGAATCAGTGCTGCTTGTCGAAGCAGTAGTCGAAGAAGGCGCATTGTTCATGGCCGTTTCGAATTCGGATTCAGTCAATGATCCTGAGCTATCTGTGTCGAAGCTGTTAAAGAGATTCTCGGCCATCGCCTGGGTAACATCACTGGGACGTGCTGCCGCAAATTCAGACGCACTCACTGAGCCATCGCCGTTAGTGTCCATTTTACTGAACATTTCCGACGCGGATAGCTTAGTAGGTGTTGTGGTGCTGGTACTACTAGTGCTAGCGTTGCTGCCGGACTCTTCTAACTGCTGCAGCTCGCTTTCCATACTTGTCAAATCAGAACTGGTAGCAGTACCATTAGCTACTTTCTCTAAAAAGGCTGCCAAATCGGAGGCAAGGCTGCTTGTACTACTGGTACTGCTGGTGCTGCTGGTATCTGACGGCGGTGGCGGCGCTGCCTGCTGTAATTCGCTTTTCATGCTCGTCAAATCCGAGTCAGTAACAGTACCATTGGCCACTTTGTTTAAAAAGCTTACCACATCGGAAGCAAGGCTGTTGGTGCTGTTTGTGCCGCTTGTACTGCTAGTGCTGCTGGTGCCGGACTGTTGTTGTAATTGCTGCAGTTCGCTTTGCATGTTTGTCAAATCAGAACTGGTAACAGTGCCATTAGCTACCTTACTCAGGAAGCTGCTAATATCGGAATCAATATTGCTGCTGTTTTGAGGCGGTAGCGGCGGTGGAGCTGCCTGTTGCGTAGTGGAACTACCATCTGTGGCGTTGCCGGAACTGTCATATGACAAAAATGATATTTGCGGCGAACTGAGTTGAAAAGAATCACTAAGACCGCTTACGCCTTGAACAGCGGTTGAACTCGAAGATGCCTGGACAGAACTATCAGTTGTCGCATTGGTCGATGTAGTCGCTGTGGTAAAATATTGAGCAAGCAATGAGTACAAATAAGGATTTACAGATGAAATACTCATTTAATGTCCTCCTTATACTATATTCGGGTGTTTTTCTGCCTCCTGGCATTTATATCGTACTATTATCTTTGAAATTTCTTTGACATTGTGAAAAAAATTACAAAAAACTGCAATATTTTTATTTCAGTCCGTATTCTCTCTGTCCTGTGCAAAAAAACGCTAGCCCCAATCTAATTCCCATTCTTATCGGCTTTGCGTATTTCATCCCATATCTTTTGACATATCACTTCATTGCCGGCGATAATTGAAACCTTTCTGTCTTCACGAAAATGAATCACTTTTCCTCCTGCTTCCTGCACCAGCAGAATTCCGGCCGCTGCATCCCAAGTTGAAAGATTAAGTTCCCAATAGCCGTCAAACTTTCCGGCAGCAACACATGCCAGGTCGTAAGCCGCGGCTCCCATACGTCTGACTGCCCGGGCTTTTAAAATGATTTCGTTAAAATATGTTAAATTGTTTGCTTCATGTTCGGCTATATCATAAGGAAATCCGGTAGCCAATACACTCTCTATAAGTTCTGTTTTTCCCGAGACCTCCAGTCGTTCCCCGTTCAGATACGCGCCTTGTTGTCTTACAGCAGTAAACATTTGACCCACAGCCGGCGCATATACCACGCCAAGTACTGTTTCCCCCGTGCATTGCAAAGCAATGGACACCGCAAATATCGGCAGCCCCTGGGCATAATTGGTGGTGCCGTCCAGCGGATCCACTACCCAGGTATAATCAGAACCGGTTTGCATTAACCCTGACTCTTCTGCCAGAATGGCGTGCTCAGGATACTGTTCCCGGATAAATTGTACTATCCTTGCTTCCGATTGTTTATCGATCTCAGTCACTAAGTCTATTCCCGTTGATTTAGTATTAATCCCAAGGTTTTTCCTTCCAAGGTTTTTTAATTGCAAAGTCCCTACCTCGAACGCAATTTCTTTTACCTTTTTCAGTGTTTCAGAAAGATCTATATTTGCCATAAATGACCTCCATTAATTAAGAAAAATGTTCTTTTTTTGAACTGGGAAGAATTTAAGTTACTTTTCGGCTAGACTGCAGTAATTGCTTGTTTGTACTTTCCCGAAAAGTTATAAATTCTGATCTGGTGGAAAAAACGCAGTTTTCGGAACTGGGAAGAATTTAAGTTACTTTTCGGCTAGACTGCAGTAATTGCTTGTTTGTACTTTCCCGAAAAGTTATAAATTCTGATCCAGTAAGAATATACTCAAACATCATTCAAGCTATTATAGATATTATTGTATACTATTCCGGTAAAAATTACATTATAAGTTAGTTTCCATTGACATTAAATAAGGAAAATTTTATACTTAATGACAGAATAACTTATGAATATACAAAAATGGCAATGACGCCACAGGGTATTTGATTTTCATACCCTACGGCGTCTTTCAATTTATTTTGTTTTTGATACATAGATGGCGGAATGGAGACAGATATGATAGAAGCTGAACTTAATCGTAATATTATTGTTCGACCATATGACGGCAACATTTCCAACATAGTTCAGGACATTATTAACAGTCGTCAGGTAATTACTCACTTCCAGCCAATAATTTCGCTTAAAAACCATACCGTTTTCGGTATTGAAGCGTTATCACGAGGGATGCACTCATCTTCAGATATTATACCGCCAAATATTATGTTCGAACAGGCAGCCGCCCTTGGTATGACCATCGAGCTAGACCGTCTGTGCCGTGATAAAGCGCTGACTTCTTTTCAGCCACTGAACGCATTACACCCGGAATTATTTCTGTTCATTAATTTCGATCCTACTATCCTCGACAAAGGAGCCTCAGGTTCTGAATATCTAATAAATTCCGTAAAAAGCCGAAATTTGCTGCCACGCAACATAATCATCGAGATGTGTGAATCGAAAACTCAAAATGCGGAGCGGCTTAAAGAATTTATTCAGCGTTACAAACGTTATGGTTTTCTCTTAGCCTTAGATGATATTGGAATTGGTTATTCCAACCTAGACCGGATTTTATTAACCGAACCGGATATTCTAAAAATTGACCGATGTATAATCAACGGAATCGATCGGGATTGCCATAAGCAGGAAATATTTTCTTCCATAGTTAATGTGTCAAAAAAAATCGGAGCATTAATAGTTGCGGAAGGTATTGAAACAGAAGCTGAAGCTATTACCAGCTGTGAATTGGGTGCTGACCTTTTGCAAGGATTTTACTTTGCCAGGCCTCAGCCGGCAAATAACCAGCTAACTCCTCATGCTTTCATTCCCGGAATTGATTCCGTACACCGGAAATTCAAAGAACATAAGGTCGCTAAAATTATATTAGCAGAGCGTAACCGTCAACTGTTTGAAACAATAAGTTATCAACTAACCAATAAACTTACCGGCACCGATCCTGAATTTTTTGATGAAAAGCTTATTGAATTAGCCCGGCATCCTGCGCTGGAATACCTATATATTTTAAATCAGGACGGGATCCAAGTCAGCAACAGTATATGCGATGCCTGCGTATCCTTTCAGGGACCAAGAAAATTTTTGTTCAATGCCACCCACAGAGGCGCTGACCAGTCATTAAAGGATTATTATCTATATATCCACGCCGGACTAACTCAATACATAACAGCTCCTTACATTTCCCATGCTTCCGGCAATCTATGTATTACGGTCTCCAGAGTTTTTACATCAGCCGGACAACAATTCATTCTGTGCGCCGATTTTACCATATCACCACGCTAACAAATTGATGTCACAAAATTGGCAAAAGCAAACTTAGTTGAACAATCATAACCGCACCTTCAAGGTGCGATGGGATTTAGACCAACTGTGCTTACATAGAGTGATAAGACGAAGTAGTTGCATGACAAAATTATAATGTCATGATATAATAATATTAATTTAAACAAAGGGAGTGTATGGATGTCGGTCATACTGTAAGGGTTTAGGTTATAAGAATATAAAATGAGCAATTACATTGCTCTTATTTGTGTTGCCAAAACCGCCTTACAGATTGAATGAACAACCATTATTTTTAATGGTTTAATTTGTAGTGCAGTGGTATACTGCGCTTTTTTATTTTCTCTCTGCGAGGCGAAAAGCAGAAAGGAAGAATACCATGTTTACATTTACAAACCAATTTATTGCGAATGATAACAATGTTGAGTTTTTGAAAGCCAATATGATGGGGCCAAACGCCATGCGAGTTGCAGAGGAATTAGCATCATACCTAAATATCAGTGAAAATATGCGGATACTTGACCTCGGCTGCGGGTGCGGTCTTTCCACGCTTTTACTAACAAAAAAATACGGGGCATCCGTTTTCGCTGCTGATCTTTGGATTTCGCCAACTGAAAACTATGAGCGTTTCCAATCTATCGGGATTGACGATAAGGCCGTTCCGATTTCTGTAGACGCGACCAAAGGATTGCCTTTCGCAAACGGATATTTTGACCTGCTGATCACCGTGGACGCTTACCATTATTTCGGCGATACGAAGGAAATGCTCCCATCGCTCATTCCTTTCGTGAAAAAAGGAGGCTATATCGCTGTAGCGGTTCCCGGCTTAAAATATGAATTTGGAAAAAATGTTCCTGATGAAATGCAGCCGTTTTGGAATGATGAGATGGGAAGAACTTTACGCTCTCTTGATTGGTGGAAAAATTTATGGAGCAAGGTAGAGGGTATTGAAATTGTTGATAGCCGTGAAATGACCTGTTGCAAACAGGCATGGGACGAATGGCTAACCAGCCCTATTCCTGTCGCTGTGAATGATGTAAAAATGATGGAGGCTGAAAACGGCAAATATTTTAATCTTGTTCAGTTGATTGCCAAAGTTCTTTGATGCCTTTATCATTTTGCCGTGCACTTTTGTCTTAAAAGACAACATAACAACTTCGGGCCAACTTGGCCCGAAGTTTTGTTATCACTTGAGTTGAAAACAGTATCTCTTTAATGTTAAACGCAAAGGAGAGCTTTTTTTATCATTACCGCAACGGCTCGCCTTATTTGAACTCCCACTCATAGCGTGGGTTTTTCTAAATGCATAAACAAAAGCTCCTGTACCATTCTAGGCACAGGAGCTTAATTTGTTTTTAAGATGAACTCAAAACTTCGCAGTGACATTTAGGGAATATACCGCCCGAGTCTGTCATTGCGAGCGGAGCGAAGCAATCTCTAACTTTGGTATTCCTTCAAAACTAAACAATGTAAGTTAATGCCTGATGTGTCGACCTAGGATATACTCGACTATCGACTTGTGATTTTCGGCTTTCGATTTTTATTCGAATGTCTAATATCCACTATCGAATGTCGAGTAGGTTTCCTTAGAAAGGAGGTGATCCAGCCGCACCTTCCGATACGGCTACCTTGTTACGACTTCACCCCAATCATCGGCCCCACCTTCGACGGCTGGCTCCTTGCGGTTACCCCACCGGCTTCGG
>JAEYSJ010000376.1 GCA_023434855.1 Bacillota bacterium
CACATGTAGTACCGGACCTGTCATGAAGACATGCCCGTCATTATGAATTTCCACTTTAATAATACCACCCGGCATATGTACATGTACTACATTATCAACCAGTCCCATTCTGTAAGCAGCACTGGCAGCGGCACAACTGCTGCTGCCGGAGGCCAGCGTATATCCGGCCCCCCGTTCCCAGATTTCAATCCGGATGTTACTACGATCAATTACTTTCAAGAACTGGACATTAATCCGGTTGGGAAAATTATCGTGTTCCTCAATTGTCTTCCCCAAATCGCAGGTCATTTCCTGCGAAATTTCATCACAGTGTACCACGCAATGGGGGTTGCCAATGGATAAACATGTTATGTCCAACTTGTGATTGTTAATCAGTAATCGCTCATTCAATACTTCCCTTGCCGGTCCCGCCACAGGAATCATCTGGCTTTGAAATGTAACCATCCCCATATCCACCTGAATTTTACTGCCTTTTTCATCAAGTAACTTTACATGAACGTCACCGCCTAAAGTCGCCAATTTAAATTCGTTATTTTCAACATATCCGGCATCACTAAGAAACCTTGAAAATATTCTGATGCCATTACCGCTTTTCTCGGCCTCACTGCCATCAGGATTGAATATCTTTAAGTGAATTGTATTGTCTTTAAATAATGGTCCATACAAAATGCCGTCCGAACCGATACCGAAATTACGATGGCAGATAAGCCGGATGTTTTCCTCTGATAAGTTAATTTTAGTCTTGCTAGGATCAATGACAATATAGTCATTACCTAAAGCATGATATTTGTAGAAATCAAAATTCATTTTAATCCTCCCTCACTTCCCAATTAGCTTTCTTAAATATAATTTAATTATAAATAAAAACTTTTATCCAAACATTGCTTTATCTGCCAAAAAAGGTTGCAAAAGATGCTATGGCGAATAATATTTGCCATAGTAATATTTTGTGAGGTTTCATTATGAAAAAAGACGTCACTTTTCCAAATGAAAAACGTGGTTACCTAGGCAACGATTTTAGAATTTTCAACTTACAAGATACTAAGGAAATGCAAATAGAATCCCATTATCATGACTTCAATAAAGTTGTAGTGTTCATTTCCGGT
The DNA here is from genome assembly GCA_023434855.1 of Bacillota bacterium. The sequence goes on from JAEYSJ010000376.1 coordinate 1,107, forward strand.
AAAGTGACTTATTGTATTGAAGGTACAGCATACAAGTTACAACCTTGGGATATCCTGCTTATTAACCACAATACTATTCACAAGCCGATAATTGACACAGCATCGCCATATAAGCGTATGGTTATATGGATCCGGCCATCCTTTTTGCAGAACCATACCGATGCCAATTGTAATCTAATGACCTGTTTTGAATTAGCTCACCGGAATAACTCCAATTTGCTGCGAATAACACCGGAAATGCTGAAAATAATTCAAGCGATTTTTTGCCAAATTAGTGACGCCTGCCATAACTGTAAATTTGGTGATAAAGTGCTGCTTGATGCGCTCTTCTTTCAGCTAGTTATATACCTGAACAGGCTAGCTTTGGATAAAGACTATAGTGCAGTTCATGCTGACATCGAATATGACGAGACTATTAGCAATATACTAAAATACATTGATAACAATATTGCGGATGATTTATCTATTGAAAAACTGTCTTCTATATTTTTTTTAAGCAAATACTATCTCATGCGTAAGTTCAAACATCATACCGGTTATAGCATACATAACTATGTTCTGCAGAAAAGATTGATTGCCGCCAACCAATTCATTCGAGCCGGGCAATCTTTCCTGACGGCATGTATGGAAAGTGGATTTCACGATTATTCCAATTTTACCCGGGCATTTAAAAAAATGTACGGATTATCTCCCAAAAAGTATCATGAGTTAGCAAAATATGAAGAATCTAACTTCCTACCAGAAATTAGATAGTAAAATAACCGGGATACAGTTGGAATTCCTCCACTGCGTCCCGGTTTAACAAGCTTAAGAAGTCGTGGCAGCATCTTTTCAGCGGCAAAAACTCACCATTTCGCGCAATGCAGCGGGAGCATGCTTGGTGCAAACGTTCCATAACCATTTAATAAAATCGATTTCCTAAAACAAACTTATTTATAGCGTTGGCCACTCCCTCATCATTATTAGAACTTGTTACGTAGTCCGCTTTTTGTTTGACTGTTTCCAGAGCATTTCCCATTGCAATACCCAATCCGGCATATTCTATCATAGATATATCATTGGCACTATCGCCTATGGTTATTATTTCTTCACGCTGCACACCGTAAAATGAAGCCAGCATTGCGACTGCTTTTCCTTTAGAAACTCCTTTGCGAGTAATTTCAACATTAAATTTAGATGAATCGACTATTTCTAACTCTTGTATATTTTTTAATTCATTCCGCAATTCATTAATTAGAGCCGCATCTCTATATATAATTTCGCATTTTACAATATTGTCTTTTTCTTTATACAAAACTTTTCTCCATCGTTGCCAGGAAAATACATATTCCATATCAAGTTTGTTGCTTCTTCGGCCTAATATTTTCGTAACAACATAAAAAAGTTTAAACAAAAAATTTCCGTAATAAAATTTATCGGGGGTACAAAAATAAGGCTTTATATTGTGCCTGCGAAATAATTCCAACAATTTCAGTAATAAAGTTTCACCAAGCACATCCTTAAAAATAACCTTATCATTATCTTTTTCTTTTATGAAAGCGCCATTCGATGCTATCACAGGAGACTTTACACCTATTAGATTGGAGTAATACTCGGCATCGGTATACATTCGTCCGGTGCATATCACTATATGAATCCCTTGCTTATATGCCTCAAGCAGTATTTCTTTTGTTCTATTTGTAACCTTATGCTGACTATTCAACAGTGTTCCGTCAACATCAATACAGACTAATTTATATGCCATAATAGCCCTTTCTCAAAATAATTTCTATCCCTTACAGTTGTTGATGTCATATCTTCGGCTCCCCCACTACAGCAACTTAACAATATCCAATATTAGTTTTCAAGCATCAATAATCGTTTATTCATTGCCTTCTTCAGGGTTTGCTTGATCCGGTAATTGAACTTATATTGCTCTCTTGCATTTTAAGACTCCCACTTACGAAAGCGGGAGTCTTAAAGTTTGATAAATCGCAGCAAATTAAAATTTGATAAATTTACAAGACAGCTATGAATATTCATTAATTTATTGAAATTCTCATTCCTGAATAGTACGGGTAATTATCCAGCAGACCGTTAAGGGCTTCTTTAACCTTTGAAAGCCGCATCATTTCAGGATTTTCCTGATTGCTTATGTGAACGACCAGATTAACCATTTCATCGCTGCCAGGATATTCATTGACTATCGGTTGAGATGTGCTTATATTATAGGCAATTAATCTTTCAGCTATATCCTGATATAGCTTCCTACCGGAAAAAACAGGTTCCTCCATATCTATTTCAATATTAATTAATTTATATACTATACCATCTTTGACATACATTGGCATTACCCCCTTTACCATTGTTTTAAAATATTTCGGGCACTAGCGTAATTTCTCCTGCAAAATTAAAAGGCCACCAGTGGCGGCCTAATATAGCAGCATATCTCTGATATCGTATTCGAGAAAAATGATATGAAATTCATTACTATATTCCATAATCTTCAACGAAATCCCCTGGTTCTCCATCTCTTTCTTCAATTACGATCCGAACATATTTATCAGAAAACTCATTTAAGATTCCGTTAATATCTATAAACCTATTCTTATCATTATTGGTATCAAGCCAGTAATCCGATCCGCCACCATCATAGTGTGTCCTGCTTAACATGCCTTCAACAACTTTTATGCCAGCCATTAGTACCCCTCCGTCACACGAATTTAATTTATGCCAATTATCAATATCCTATACATCTTGGTTCATTTTCATACCTTGAGACACATGTTGCTTTCAAGATGCTATATCGTTCCCGATCTTACTGTGCTCACCATACACAGCCAGTTTAGATTCTTTGGTATTAGCTAATATCGTCCGTTCCACGGCAATAGCCGCAAGTCCTACTCCGGCATCCACTATTCGCCGTTCTTCCGGTGTCAACTTATGTTCTCCAACACGAATACCTAGTAAACCTACTGTTTTGTGTTGAGCCTTCAAAGGAATATATAAATAGTTTGCTTCAGGTGATGTTGCGGTGGAATTACCCGCCGCCTGACCATGTTGATACGCCCAGGCGGCAACATCTGCTTCCCTTAGATCACATAAGGCTGGCTGTTCTGTAATCCCCGGACGCTTCCTTAGCTGTGCTTGTCTGCTACAATCTGCCCATATTTTTAATGTACCATGATCATCAGGCAGCAAAACCCTTGTATCCCGGTTAATTGCATTTGCAGACTGTTTTGCAATCGCTTGTGAAATGGCCCCCAGACCGTGAACCGTAGCAATTTCCAGGCTCAATTGATAAAGTGCACGGGTACTTCGTTCCCTAATACGGGCAAGGGTTGCTTCCACCTTTAGATGCTGTGTCCTCCCGCCAATTACAAACGCGATAAACAAGGAAATGACAAAGCTCCCCAGATCATATAGATGCTGAATCTGGAAGTACCCCGGCGGCGCTTCAAACAGGAAACCGAACCCGATGACACTACATAAAAAAGTAATATAGGCAGGCCATCTACCCCACCAATAAGCACTCAGCACGACAGGCAATTGATATAATAACGCGATATTAACAATTCCGAGCTTGCTTTTCAATAACATACTAACCCCAGTTGCCAGGGCCATCATGAGAACACCTGGGCAGTACTGAAATAAAGATATTGGCGTAGGAGCGTCCCTAGTTGCGATTATTGCCGGCTGTTCCTGTTCCGCTTCCCCGCGAATTACATATACATTGATTTCGCCGCTTTTGCGAATTAATTCATCTACAATAGAGCCGCGAATTATTTCCCATAGACGACTATGCCGAGGCTTGCCAATAACGATTGTCGTTATACTATGATTTCGGGCAGTTTCCAGAATTTCTTGCGTAAGATCTTCCCCTACAACAGTCAGCGTTTTAGCCCCTAATTCTGCTGCTAATTGCATATTCCTGTCTAACCGGTCACGGTCTTTTTTACTCATAGCAGACGGACGTGCAGGTTCAACATGCACTGCCAACCAATCAGCCTGAAGTCCTCCCGCTAACCGGTAGGCTAAACGAATTAACTGAGCCGAAAAAGGACTTGGACCTACGCAAACCATTACTCTGCCGGCAATTGGCCACTGACTACCGTTAGCTTCTTCTTTTTTATACTCTTTTAAGTCTTTTTCAACTTGGTTGGCCGTAAACCGCAGGGCCAGTTCCCGTAATCCGTTAATTTTTTCCGGCCGGAAAAAATTAATCAGGGCTTGCTCCGCCTGGGTGGGAATATAGACTTTTCCTTCTTTTAACCGTTCAATTAAGTCCTCAGACGGAATATCAATTAATTTTACTGCATCTGCCTGTTCAATAATATAATCCGGCACTGTTTCTTTGACTACAATACCGGTTATCTGACTTACTAAATCGTTAAGGCTTTCAATATGCTGGATATTTAAAGTAGTAAATACATTAATACCGTTTTTTATAAGCTCTTCAACATCCTGAAAACGGCGTTTATGGCGGGAACCGGGAACATTTGAGTGAGCAAGTTCGTCAACTAAAACCAATTCAGGTTTCCTGGCAATAATGCCGTCGATGTCCATTTCCGCCAGTATTTTCCCGCGATATTCAAGCTTTTTGGCTGATATACTTGTTAATCCTGCTACCAGTTTTTCAGTTTCTTTACGCCCATGTGTCTCAACACAGCCGATTAAAACATCGACACTTTCACGCAGATGTTGATGAGCTGTCTCCAGCATCGCATATGTCTTACCTACCCCCGCCGCTGCACCTAAAAATACCGTTAGCTTTCCCCAGGATTCTTTTTCAATGCGTCGCAGGATATCTTCAGGATCAGGACGACCATCCGCTGCATATCGTTGCATATTATCCCCCTTAGGTTCGCTATTGCAATCAGTCTCAAAATATGTATGGCACTTACGGTTATTCTACACTTATTTCATTGTACAAACAGCAAATTTCCTCTACCATCTATCAACAGCATAAACAAATTTGTCAATGCTCAAAAAAGTAATTTTATAAACTGGAACATCTCCTTTTAAAAATGACAAAGAGGTAGAATCAATATTCTGCCTCCAAGACTATCAATATGTTGCGCTATATATTGGGCCGGTAAATTCCTTTCCCGATGATAGGGTTTTGCTTAATTTCTTAATTTTACTGACTGCTATAAAGGAAATATTCGCTCAAGAATAAAAAATTCCTGTTCACATAACTATGGGAATCTTTGTCTGATCAGCCTCTTCATTAAGATTACTGGCTTTTATACATGCGAAAAATTGTATCTACAAATCATCCCTTTAGCAATTCATGCAATAAATAGGTAAAAAACGATGACACGGCAAAAATTGAAAAGTATACCAACCCCATTTTTATCCGAAAACTTTTATCAACATCATAATATCCTTCGGGCTCCTGCCCCTTATGTTTCCATACTTTCCAGGCCTTTCCTACAGCCATAATTAAAATCAAAAGAGCAATCGGATTAAAATAATATATTAACATGATTGCCATAACGATAATTCCAACAATCCACATGACTGGTGACAAAGCAGCTGCAATACGTCCTCCATCCAGAGGATGCACCGGAATCATATTAAATACAGTTATAAAAAAGCCAAAATAAGCCAAAGCACCCCACAAAGACGAATTAGCAAAAAGTGCTGCTGCAAAACAGGCAAAAGCACCTACCATACCAACAAGTGGTCCGCCAAGCGCAACAAATGATTCAGTTTTTGCATCTTGCGGTTCTTGTTTTAATTTGATAAATGCCCCAACAAAGGGGATGAATACAGGCAAACTGACATCTAGTTTTTTCAATTTAGCAAAATACAAGTGCCCCATTTCATGGACAAATATGAGCAGCACAATTCCTATGGCATATTTCCAGCCGTAAATATAGGCATAAGAAGCTATCATTACGATCATCGATAGTCCAGTGGTCAAAAACTTACTCAACTTTAGTACTTTTACCAGGAAATACAACGGTCCCAGTAAAAGCTTGAGTTTACCGAACAACAGGCCAAGTACGGCCAGTATTCCCATCCACCAATTGCGCTTTTTTTTAGGGCCGGCGTCCTCGGTCGGTATATATATATCCTCTTCTAGGCCGGAAACCGTCTGAACCTGAGATTCTCCATCATACAGTACTCCCGGTGAGGACGACCGTACCTGCTCTTCCTTATCAACCTTCCGAATACTATCATTACCATCTTCTCTAGTCATGCCGCACATCCTTACATTTAATATGGTACTGTGCCACGTATATTGCAACAATCCCTAATTTCAGTTACTAAAATATAAATTTCTTCAACATAAGAAAAAAAACTCCTTTTTTAAGTAAGAAAAATGTAAAACAGGCTACATGTGCATTCTAGAAATATACATTCTAATACAGAGAAAAAGAGAAAGCCTTTGCTTTCTCCTGATAATATGTTCAATCATCATACAGTATAGATTTTTCTTAAAATGGCAGCTTGAAATGGTAATTCTTCAATTTATCCCGCAGGTCGTTAGTCTGTGAAGCCTGCCAGCCTATCAGAATTCCTGCTTCATAGTGCAGCTCCGGTATGGCGGACTCCGCCAACAACTCATGAACCAGCATAAGGTTACGATAATTGTCATGTAAATTTCCCAGTTGCTTCTGTATTGTTTCTAAAGTATTAGCCACCGCATGGGTATTTTCCTTGAAAAATAGCTTAACATTTTCTATAGCATAACGCAATTTTTTCCCCTTAATACGCAGCCTGTGAATTGCTGCATGATCAGTTACATCTATTACTTCCCATTCCTTGCTAAATTTCTTAAACCAAGATTTCAAGCGCCCCTCGGCAAAATCGGCAATGGAAACGGCAGGTCTGAGAATTTCCTCCCAGTAATTATCTAATAGCAAGGCCCAAAATTCTAACAACGGCCTGGTCGCTCTGCCGCACAACAGCTTTTCCCGCACCTGACTGATAGCTACAGATCGTTTCTCCCGCAAAACCCCGGCAAGCACTGCCAACTTTTGATAGTCCTCCTGGCTATTCTGAATTTTCGCCCATTCTGCTGCTAAAACATCCAATTCCCGCAGATAGGCCAACTCCATTCCCAATTGCCGCAATTTCTCCTGAAATTCAATATATTTTGACTGGTTAATAAAGGGACGGCTGAAAGAAAACATCGCCCGGAGTTTTCTTAGTTTTACTCTGAACTGATGCAGTTTTTCCGGCTCGTCAGGTTGATCCAAAAACTCCTGCTGGGACTTGATAACCCCCTGTAAGCAGTTGAATAGTATTTCTCTCAACGCTGTTCCAGCCGGTTCATTCCCCTTTAGCTCAATTTGGGGTGGCATTTTTTCCGGGTAAGTTAAAATACCAGCAAATTTCGCTCCCTGCAAATAGGCTCTTGGAGCTTCCACCATTTACAACCTCCTTCCCTAACGACACATCATTTTGAATTATCTAAAATGACCGGCTGACAAACCAATATAATTCACCTTCCGGAGGATTAGCTGCAACAAGTTTTATTCCGGCTGCCGCTCCTTTTTTAAATGGCAGGACGACACCGCTAATCTGCTCACTCCATTCACTGAGATAAGGTTCATGCCCAATTATGATAGCACAAGTGCCTGTACCAAGCTTTGCTAATTCCTCTGACAACATAGTCAAATCCCCGCTCGCAATTGCGGGTAGTTCGGTAACTCTCCGGATCTCCAGGACATTGGCCACAATTTCCGCTGTCTGACGAGCGCGAATAAGTGGACTTGTCCAAATATAGATTGTATGACGTTTTGGCAAAAAGCATTTCAGCGATTTAGCTACTCTCCGGACGATATCTCTTCCTTTGTCGGTCAGTTCCCGGTCATCGTCTTTTTCCCGGCTGCCACGCTCTTCCGCATGACCATGCCTAAATAAGATTAGCTCCATACACTCCCCCCTTAATGACAGTATCATTTAAAAAAAATCCTCTCTATATTCTTCTATCCACCTGGTAAATAGTATACTTGCCGAGCAATTTTAGCTGCCTGCCGGAATGGGGCATTTCTTGCAAAAATTAGCAGCTTTAATGTGCCATTTAACAACAAACTGCACGCAGCCAGCGTGCAGCATTTCTTCATTATATATGATAAGTACATGGTATAAATCTACAAATCCAGGAACAAAAGAAGACTGGCAAAAATTTTAGAAAGTATAAAACCTGGGACGAAATTACCAGATTAAGCCGTAATTATTGCCTCTTTAGCCGGTTGATTAATCCAAGTTTTTCATTTTTTGCAATACACCGACGCTCTGTGTAACGTCCATGTCACAACCTTACCACATTCATGACATATAAAGGGCAGTAAAATAGGCTGTAAAGATTCTTTCATAGTAAACACCTCTTTATCTATTCTTATTATAGCAAACTCTTATTGCGCAGGCGTACTTTTTTGCCTGTGAATTTCTTAATTAATTGAAGTCATACGTATTAAGAACTCATATAGCCAACCTCCTT
>JAEYSJ010000037.1 GCA_023434855.1 Bacillota bacterium
ATGCTGGGATACAGTAGATTGGGGTATATTGAGGCATTCCTGCATCTTAGTTACATTACACTGATTATCTATTAATCCTTTTACAATGCAAAGTCGGACAGGATGGGATAAGGCTTTTAATATTTCGCTTTTTTCTACATATTTTTTTATATCCTGCATATAATCACCTTCGTTAATTCGATTTAATAAATAATTGGTACCAGCTAAATAAATAGATTTGTATCAGCCGATTCTGCGGCACTAAGGTATGATGCAACACCTGCAATTTCTACTCCGTCAATCAGTTCTTCTTGCTTTATTCCCATGACATCCAAAGACATACTGCAAGCCACAAGCTTAACTCCCTGCTTTTTGGCCTGTAGAATCAGATCTTCCAGTGATGCAACATTTTTCTTATTCATAATATATCTTATCATTTTTCCTCCAAGGCCACCCATATTCATTCTCGATAATCCAAGCTTCCGGGAACCCCTTGGCATCATCAGTCCGAACATGGAATCAAGCAGAGACTTTTTAACACTTACCGGATCAGGTTTCCTTAAAATATTTAAACCCCAGAAGGTAAAAAACATGGTTACCTTTCGTCCCATTGCAGCGGCTCCGTTAGCAATAATAAACGAGGCGATCGCCTTATCCAAATCGCTGCTGAAAATAACCATTGTTTTATCATTTGCCGACGAACCGGGTATTGAACTATTTTCCATTTGCATTTCCTTGCTGCCTTTTTTAATATAGGCTTTTATAAACTGGGCCGATTTATTGATTTTAAGCAATTGGTTGCCTGTACGGTGACACCAGGCTTCAATATCGGCAGCGAAAGCCGGGTCGGTTGTGGTTATTTCCAATATTTTACCGGATTCCATTGTGTTAAGAGCCTCATTGACTTGCATAATAGGACCGGGGCATTGCAGTCCGCAAGCATCAATCTTTATGTCGGCCTCAGCAGACTGGTCTGAAATGGCGGCAGGTGAGGTGTTCTTAGAATGATCTTCTTGTTGCAGTTTTTCGTAAAAGTATAGGTTTCTATTAGATTGTTCTTGCGTAGCTGCCTTATAAGTTTTGTAGCCGCCACTCAAATTTGCTAACTTTTCAAAACCATTTTGCACCAATATTCTATAGGCTAGATAGCCCCTTAAGCCTACCTGGCAAAATAGAATTAACTTCTTATCCCGCGGAAGTTCCTGCATTCTCGACCTTAAATCATCAATCGGAATATTAATGGCGCCGGGTATTGTACCCATACTATATTCCAGCGGGGTCCTCACATCTATTAAAGCGGTGGCTGCCTTGTCAAGCGTTGCTATTTCATGCCAATGGATAACCCGGCAATCTTCTTTTAATATATTGGCAGCTACATAGCCTGCCATGTTTACCGGATCTTTGGCCGAGGAATAGGGAGGGGCGTAGGAAAGTTCCAGTTTCTCCAAATCATATACTGTCATTCCTGCTCTGATAGCCGTGGCAATTACGTCAATTCTTTTTTCTACTCCTTGATTTCCTACTGCCTGCGCGCCTAATATTTTTCCGCTGTCAGGAGAAAAAATAATTTTAAGAGAAATGGGAGTGGCACCAAGATAATATCCTGCATGGGACATTGAATGGGTAAAGGACTTTTCATAGGGAATGTGAAACTTTTTCAATATTTTTTCGTTATTGCCGGTAGAAGACACAGTTAGATCGAATACTTTCAGTACGGATGTTCCCTGGGTGCCGGTATATTCTTCAGATAGTCCGGCAACGTTGTTAGCGGCGATTCTGCCTTGCTTGTTGGCTGGTCCGGCAAGGGGTATAAGGGTTGGCCTGCCATTAATGTAATCGATAACTTCAATGGCATCACCGACAGCATAAATGTCAGGGTTAGAGGTTCTAAGCATTTTGTCTACCGTGATTCCGCCTCTGTCGCCCAATTCTAAATTGGCTGTTTTGGCCAGTTTATTCTCCGGTGTTACACCAATTCCCAGCACAATCATGTCAGTTTTAATTTCTTCATTACTATTTAGGGAAACTACCGAATATTCTTTTTCGTGTTTAACCGATTTTAAGCCATCCTCCAAGTATAATTCTACGCCTTTTTCTTTTAAATGCTGGTGAACTAATGCTGCCATTTCAAAGTCAATTGGCCCCATAATCTGATTTGCTAGTTCCAATAAAGTTACTTTAACTCCTCTTTCAGACAGGTTTTCCGCAAGTTCAATACCGATGAAGCCTCCGCCCACTACAACCGCTCTTTTGGGTTTGTTTTTATCCACAAAATCTTTAATTGCGTAGGTATCGGGAATGTTTCTCAGTGTAAAAACATTTTGGCCATCCAGTCCGGGAATATTGGGTTTAATCGGGGAAGCTCCGGGAGAAAGTATTAGTTTATCATAAGATTCCCGGTATTTACGGCCACTCTTTAAATCAATTGCCTCAACTTCTTTTTGGTCGGTATCAATACTTAGTACTTCATTTGACGTTCTTATATCAATGCTAAATCTGGCTTGCATAGCTGCAGGGGTTTGTACCACTAACTTTTCTTTCTCTTTGATTATTTCTCCTACATAATAAGGTAAACCGCAGTTGGCAAAGGAGATATGTTCTCCTCTTTCAAAGAGGATTATCTCACTTTTTTCATCTAAACGTCTTAATCTTGCCGCTGCGCTGGCGCCTCCGGCAACTCCGCCCACTATTATGACTTTCATCTTATCTTCACTCCTCATTTAAACAATAATATATTTATATCATTATATTACGATATTACAATATAGTTTGCAAGATTCTTTAGAGAAAATTGCGGTTTTTTTTAGCAAACGCCTACCATATATGCCCTATGCGGTAAAAAATCCAAAAAAAATAAAAAAAATCATTTATTTTTCCAACTTCTAGGAGGATATTTGTCGTGCATTGCGAATAGACATGTATAAGGAATGTAATCCAAAGGGAAGTAGGGTGAAATAAGTATGGTTACAGCTAAAACAACGGCTAAAGCGGTTGTATTGGTTATTGACGATCAGCCGGGAATTCGTCGTTTACTAACAGAGGTGCTTGCCGATGACGGGCATGAGGTGGTTACTGCCGAAAATGGTTACGAAGGAATACAACTGGCTGAAAAATTAAAACCGGCCGTTATTCTAATGGATATGAAAATGCCGGGTATGGATGGTATTGAGACCCTTAGGGAGTTAAAACGCATGGGGCAGCATGACAAGGTTATTATGATGACTGCTTACGGCGAATTAGAAATGGTTAACCAGGCACAACAGCTTGGGGCATATGCGTATATTATTAAACCATTTGATATTGTTAATTTGTGCAGAATGGTGAACGAGCAAGTTGTAGGCACTGACCGGGAACGGAAATTAATGATAGGTTAAGAACCATACCTTCGGGGCGACTTACTCCGGGGGTTTTGTCTTTTTACTGTATCGCATTTTATACTTTTCGAGAAAGCATAAACAGCTGATTTATTAGGAGTTTAGCCGGAAAGCAATTTAAATTCTTTATTGTTCGCAACGACCACATCTTACTCAGGCAGGAGTTCTGCTATTTTTGGCGAATAATTCATATACAGGAAAGAGAGGGGGATAGACTATGATAATCGTCGCTGTTGCCACATTGGCTTTATACTGTCCGCGTTGTGGAAAGATTCAGACGCATGATATTTCGCGGTTTGATCAAAATAAAGCTGGAAGCAGGGCGTTGTTATGCAGTTGCGGGCAGGTACAGGCAACAATTTCCGGTGCTCGCCACAGACAATACCTCCTAAATATACCTTGTATAGTCTGTCAGACGAATCATATTATTTGCCTTGACAGCAGATCGTTTTTCCCTGTTGGCACGGATGATACTGCCTTGTCTAATAAGGTTGAAAAGATATATTGCCCAGAAGAAAATATTGAACTTGGTTTCGTTGGCGATCGACCGGTGATTCAGCAAACTATTGCCGAGCATAAGCAGGAATTTGACCGGCTGGTCCAGGAAGACGAATTTGAATACGATGACTGCGGCTACGATGAATATGTGGAAAACCCGCAGGTTATGTTTGAGATTTTAAATAAGGTGCATGATATTGCTGAAAAAGGTGGCGTGTTTTGTCGCTGTGGCAGTTTATCTATTGAGGCTGAAGTACTACCAGAATGTATTGAGCTTAAATGTCGTCAATGTGGGAGCCGGCAGATCATTCCGGCACAAAGTGATCAGGATTTAACACAGGCTGAATTGTTGGAAACAATTGAATTGGTACCTGTGCGCTGGTCGCGTAGTAAGCATTGACTAAGACCGGTAAACAGGGTCTCACCCTTTACCTCAGTGGTAAAGGGTTTATTGATTTTTGGTAATATATTTACAATTGAGGAAAAATGTGGCAGTCCATGCATAATTTAATGCATGATAGATTATGATAATTATGAGGGATTCTGTCTGGTCCTCTGAATTCTTAAACTGGGGTGATGCAATGAATTTAACGGGTGATAAAAGCGTATCAAGGAAACCATTGTTAATATCATTGGTAATTACAGTAGTGATAACAGTAACTGGCCTGGGTATAATCGGCAGACAACCTGATAATCAGATAGCTCAACCAGGAATGGCAGCGAATGATAATGCGATGCCACAAGCAATTTCCACCGTTGCAGAAATGTCTGCGATTAGAAAACATATAGTGCGAGAGGGAGATACATTAAGCGATATTGCCCAGCAATATAAAATCGATGTTGACACCTTGCTGGGTGCAAATCCTAAAGCAGGGGAGAACCTGAATATTGGTGATGAATTAGTTATATTACCGCAAAAAGGAGTATTGCATATAGTCGATATTGGGGATTCGCTATGGCGTATTGCCAATATATACGGAGTTGATGTAAGATCAATCATAACTGCTAATAGAAGAACTAATGAGCAGTTGACAATCGGGGAAACGTTATTTATACCAGGCGGTAAACTTTTAGCCAAAAACGATACGGGGCCGCAGCGTTCTGAAACCGTTTCCCGCGGTGGGGTCAGTCGTATAGTATGGCCGGCAAATGGTGAATTTTCATCCCCGTTTGGCTATCGCTGGGGCCGGCTGCATGCCGGGATTGATATTGCCAATGATGTGGGCACGCCAGTCAGAGCTGCTATGGCGGGGCGGGTTACCTATACCGGCTGGTACAGCGGGTATGGTTACACCGTAATGATAAAACATGGGCAAGGGTATGAAACGTTATATGGACACCTGTCAGACTATGTTGTTGAAAATGGTCAGTATGTAAACACTGGCCAGGTTATTGCCTATATGGGCAGTACCGGCAATTCCACTGGTCCGCATCTCCATTTTGAGGTACATATTAACGGCGAACCTGTCAATCCGGTAAATGTACTGCCTTAATATAATAAGAAAGCCACCTTTGGGCGGCTTTTTTGTAGTATAAGAATGTATACGTTGGTTTTTTGGCAGTAGGAGTTTTGGAGCAGTATTTTTGAACACAGAGGACACAGAGTGGAACGGCGCGATGTCCATCGCGCATGGAATAAAGTATTAACTACTACTGATGAAGATAAACTGTAATCCATTGAGTTCGCAACTTCGCAAGGAATATAAGTAATAGTAAAATTCCTCTGCGTCCTCTGTGTCCTCTGTGGTTAGCCGTATCCCCAAGGCCGCCAGCACAATTCTCACAGTTAGTATAAAAGCTATATTTTCCGGCGATAATAGTAATGTATTTTGGGCTGAGAGGTAAATATGGCTTATGTAATTGGTTGTTTGATGGCCGCTCTGAGCTTTATATTAAACCAGGTGCTATTAAAATATGCGGGCCGGGTGACTGTCATTAGTTATAGTCCGTTAGTGGAAGAAGGGGCGAAAACACTATTTGCGTATTACATGGGAGCAGATATAGTAGCTACCCATATTACCTTCGGCTTACTGGAGGCATGTTATGACTGGATCAATAGCCGGGAAAACGGTGTAAAAGCGGCAGTACTCAGTATTGGCGGCCATAGTATGTTTGGCCTGTTAACCTATATAGTGCTTATTATGACGGAAAGTATATGGCTGGGGTTGGCTTTGGGCTTGGCGGCTCATTTAGCTTGGAATGTGACAGTTATCCGGAATGCGGGAGGATGAATAATGAAAATATACTATAACTGTGAATGCTGTGGTGATAAAATTGATATCCTTGAAGTTGATGAAGTTGATGAAGTTAAGTTTGGCTTTGATTGCTTGACGAGTGAAGAACGTCAGGATATAATTAAAGTTGATAAACTTTCCAATGCTATGTATGTACAGTCATTGTGCGATAGTTGTATTGAATCTCTCGGTTTGGAAGATGAAGGTTTAATTCCTATTACACCAGGTGCAGGTTTGTTGCACTAATACATCATATATTAGACGGGTTATGCCGTTTCCAGGTATGTAAACAGAACATAACAGGGCTTTAGCCATCGCTAAAGCCCCTTTTTGCTGTATCATCTTTTGGGGAAAGTGTAAATGAGGTAAGCTTTTTCTTATATGGGCGAGAGAGGTGCTTATGAATAAGTTGTTTGAAGCCATGCGGGTCGACCAGGGCGTGGCACGGGCGTTGGATAGCTTTCAGGCTACCGGTAAACAAAGCTTGGTGTACGGATTGACAGGCACACAAAAAAGTGTTTTTTTGGCAGCGGCCTATCAGTTAACCCCAATGACAACGGTAATTATAACCAGTTCTCAGGAGGGTCTTGATTCGTTGCGGGCCGACCTGGCTACTTTGCTGCCGGAAGCAGAAATACTGGAATTGCCGGCGCTGGATATTGTTACTTTTACAGCAGCTGCCAAAAGTGTAGAGTTAGCAGCCCGACGTATGGATGTCCTGGGGCGGATGGTCCGGGGTGAAGATGTAATTATCCTGGCAACTGCCGAGGCAGCGATGCAAAAGGTATTGTCCAAAGAGGAGTTTGAGAATAGCCGTATGGCACTGGCGGCAGGCAGTATATTGGCCAGAGAGGAATTATTGTCCACACTGGTCAAGTTTGGTTATGAACGGGTTGACCAGGTGGACAGCAAAGGTCAGTTTAGCGCCCGTGGCGGTATTGCGGACGTTTTTGCAGTTAATTTGACATTCCCGGTGCGATTGGAGTATTTTGGGGATGAAATTGATTCTTTACGGGAGTTTGATATTGTCAGCCAGCGTTCCCAGCGTAATGTTGAGCAAGTGGATGTATTGCCGCTTACTGAACCTGAGCATACAGGAAAGCAGGCGGTATTTCTATCCTATCTTGCCGAACGTGCTGCAGTTATTTTTGACGAACCTGCCCGTATCAGGGATAATATGGGGAAACTCATTAAAGAGAACCCTGAATTGAAAAGGCGGACATTTACCTGGGCGGACATTGCTGCGGTGGCCCAGCACCATAATGTGATGTATTTGTCGTTGATGCTGCAAAAAACTCCCTATACTGAACCTGACAACATTATCAGTATTACTGCCAAGGGGATTGCGCCTTTTCACCGTCAGATGGAAATGTTGATAAGTGAGCTGAAAAGTTGGCAGGAAAGAAAATTCCAAATAGTACTTCTTATGTCCAACCTGGAAAAAGCGGGCGCTATGCGGAATAACCTGTCAGGAGAAGGCATCAAGGCTGTGTTTTCTGAGAAAATGGATGCGCCGGTGCCGGGGAGCGTACTTGTTACTATTGGCAAGCTGGCGTCCGGTTTTGAATTGCCGCATGCCCGCCTGGTAGTCATCACTGAAATGGACATTATGGGCCGGCAGAGGAAAAAACCACGTCCCAGGGTGGCTAAAAACCAGCAGATTACATATTTTCGGGATATTAATGTCGGCGATTATGTAGTACATGTCAATCATGGTATCGGTAAATATGTAGGGGTAGAGACCCTTAACGTTGGTGGAGTGCATAAGGACTATCTGCACATTCGCTATGCCGGTGATGATAAACTGTATGTCCCTACCGATCAGGTTAATTTGCTGCAAAAATATATTGGTGCGGAAGGTGAAGTACCACGGCTCAATAAAATGGGCGGTGCCGAATGGTTAAAGGCTAAGGCTAAAGCTAAGGCAGCAGTGGCGGATATGGCCCGTGAATTGGTTACGCTTTATGCTGAACGTCAGGTTGCGCAAGGTTATGCTTTTGAGCCTGATACACCATGGCAGAATGAATTTGAAGATGCTTTTCCTTTTGAAGAAACTCCTGATCAATTGTCTGCCGTAGAAGAAATAAAGGCCGATATGGAAAAAGTGCGTCCCATGGACAGGTTGTTGTGTGGCGATGTGGGATTTGGCAAAACAGAGGTTGCTATTCGCGCGGCTTTTAAGGCAGTGATGAGCAGTAAACAAGTTGCCGTACTGGTACCTACCACAGTATTGGCGCAGCAACATTATCAGACCTTCAGCTCCCGCTTTGCCGGCTTTGGGCCGGTGGTAGATGTGGTAAGCCGTTTTAGAAGCGCCAAAGAACAACGGGCTACACTGGCTAAAGTAGTTGCCGGGCAAGTGGATGTACTGATAGGTACTCATCGTATTTTGCAATCAGATATAATATTCAAAGATTTAGGGTTGTTAATTGTTGATGAGGAACAACGATTTGGGGTGGCGCAAAAGGAAAAAATAAAAAAGTGGCGCACTAATATTGATGTACTGACCTTAAGTGCTACGCCTATCCCTCGTACATTGCACATGTCGCTGGTTGGCGCGAGGGATATGAGTATTATTGAAACGGCGCCTGAAAACAGGTTTCCGGTGCAGACATATGTGGTTGAGTATCAGGATGAAATTATTCGTGACGCCATTAAGCGGGAAATGAAACGGGGCGGTCAGGTATATTTTGTTTATAACCGGGTAGAGACAATTGATAAAATACGCAATCATCTAAGTGATATGCTGCCTGATGCCAAGATCCAAACTGCACATGGACAGATGGCTGAAGAGTTACTGGAACAAATTATGCTGGACTTTTATGAAGGCCATGATGATGTGCTTGTTTGTACCAGCATTATTGAAAATGGGCTGGACGTACCCAATGCCAATACTATTATTATTTATGACGCCGACCATTTTGGCTTGTCTCAGCTATATCAAATGCGCGGAAGAGTGGGACGGTCCCATCATCTTGCCTTTGCCTACTTTACTTACCGACGGGACAAAGTACTGACGGAAGTGGCGGAAAAACGTTTACAAGCCATTAAAGAGTTTACCGAATTGGGAGCCGGTTTTAAAATTGCCATGCGAGATCTGGAAATACGTGGCGCCGGCAATTTGCTTGGGGCTCAGCAGCATGGCCACATTGTCAGCGTCGGGTTTGAAATGTACTGCCGCTTGCTTGATGAGGCAGTGCAAGAACTTAAAACCGGCAAGGTGGTTGAGGCGCCGCCTGAACCGGTGTTGGAATTTAATTTGGAGGCATATATTAGCGGGGATTACATTAATGATGCCATGCATAAAATAGAGATATACCAACGAATTGCGACAATCAGGCGGGAGGAGCATATCAGTGAATTGCTGGACGAATTGGTTGACAGGTTTGGCGAGCCGCCGGAATGCGTGATGAACTTGCTAATGGTTGCCCGAATTAAAAACCTGGCCCGCCAGTTGGGTATTCGTTCTATTGTCCAGCGACAACAGCGGATAGAGGTATCATTTAGCGATATGCCGAATGTTGACGCTGAACAAATTATTATTCTTAAAGATAAATTTCCGGCAAGAGTGACTATATTGCCCGGGCCTCCTGGCAGCATTCATCTAAAGACTGCAAAATTAGCAGAGAAATCTTTATTTGATTGGCTGCTTAAAATGCTGAAAAATCTGGTAAAAGAAGAGCTGGACGCTTGATACCAGCTTTTTCTCTAGGTGGGAATGATGAATAAAAACGGCATTTTGGATATATACTATCACTGAAATCAATGTCAAATACTGTTGAAAAGGGGGGATACTGGTGAAAGCGACTGGCATAGTAAGAAGAATTGATGATTTAGGCAGAGTAGTTATTCCGAAAGAAATCAGAAGAACATTAAGGATTCGCGAAGGTGATCCGTTAGAGATATACGTTGACCGTGAAGGCGAAGTGATTCTTAAAAAATATTCTCCCGTGGGCGAGTTGGGAGATTTTGCAAAAGAATATGCCGACTCGTTATACGAGGCAATTGGCCAAATTATTCTGATTGCGGATAGAGACAATATCGTTGCTGTCGCGGGCGCATCGAAAAAGGAATTTTTAAACAAGACATTAGGACCAGCCGTGGAAAAGGTGATGGAAGAGCGTAAGGCTGTCATCATTAATAATCCAGGCGAAGCTAAACAATGTAAGGGTTGTGCTACCGACTGCGAGGATGAGGAAGACACCTGTAAATTTACGGCTGAGGTTATAGCACCTATCATCGTTGAGGGTGATGCGATTGGGGCGGTAATTATCTGTTCCAAACAGCCAGGTGCGCAAATGGGTGATATTGAACTCAAACTGGCTGAGACTGCTGCAGGATTCCTTGCTAAACAAATGTCCACATAATTCTGTCTTTCGCGATATTTTAAGTAGCGAACGCTGTTCGCTACTTTTCTATTGGAGTGAGCAATAAATAAATCTCTCTTTGTCCTTTGAAATGACGAGGGCAGTTTTGTTTGTGACAGCAGGTTTTTTAGCAAAAATACGGTTATAAAAGTATAATAGAGACTGTTACAAAATACCCTTCTTTGTCATTGAGGCTTTCAGCGCAGAAACCGGGTATGCCCTTGATGTGCGGCTTCCCGGGCGTTTTACATCAGGGTATTTTGCAACAGTTTAAAGGGATATTAAGGAAAGTGTGCTTTTGGAAACACACTCTATTAATAATTTTTTAGGAAAAATATTCTATGATAGGACATATTTTGTTATAATAAAGGTTGCACTCTAAACGGATATATTTTTGCATATATATGTGGTACTATTGGGTAATGTTTGGGAGAGGATGAAGTGGGTGAGTAAAGATACTTTTTTAAAAGGTGCGCTGATTCTAACAGCGGCCGGCATTCTGGTGAAAATAATTGGTTCAGTTAACCGTATCCTTTTATCCCGCCTATTAGGGGGGGAAGGAATAGGGTTATACCAAATGGCCTATCCTATATATTTGCTGGCTTTGAGTATATCTTCTGCCGGCATTCCTGTCGCAATTTCGATTATTGTGGCAGAAAAAATTGCACTTAATGACTTTCGTGGCGCTAATAGGGTTTTTCGCATTTCACTCGGGGTGCTGGCTGTAACGGGTGTTTTGTTTACCTTTTTACTGTTTTTTGGTGCCGGCTGGCTGACTGAAAATCATTTTATAAGGGATGCACGGGCTTACTATGCAATAGCAGCGTTAGCACCGGCGATCTTCTTTGTTACTATCTTGTCAAGCTACCGGGGTTATTTCCAGGGTCTGCAGATGATGACTCCTACGGCTATATCCCAGATCTTTGAGCAGCTTATCAGAGTGGTAACCATGATCTTGCTGGCATATATGTTATTACCTAAGGGGCTGGAATATGCCGCCGCTGGCGCTAGTTTCGGCGCCGGGCCGGGAGCAGCGGCCGGACTTATGGTGCTAATTTATTTTTATTGGCGTCAACGCCGGGAATTTAAACGCCAGATGGCTGAACAGCCTGATATTAAGCAGGAATCAAGTGTTAGCATCGTAAACCGAATGGTGCGCCTCGCTCTGCCGGTATCGTTGGCAAACATTATGCTTCCCGTGGTGTCAAACATTGATCTTTTAATTGTGCCTGCCCGTCTTGAAGCAGCAGGTTTCACAGTGGAGCAGGCTACCGAATTATTTGGTTATTTAACAGGTATGGCGGTGGCGCTGATTAATTTGCCGACAATTTTAACGGCTTCATTGGCCGCCAGTCTTGTGCCTGCCGTATCTGAGGCATTTACTTTAAAAAATCATCAGCGTATTTATCAGCGGACTGCTACAGCGATGCGCATCGCCAACTTGATAACCATTCCAAGTTTTGCCGGCATGTGCCTGCTGGCCACACCCATTTCCCAGATGCTGTATGGTACTCCCAATGCAGGGGTTAGTATAGCAATTCTGTCTACCGGCATTGTTCTTCTCGGGGTTCACCAGGTGACTACAGGAGTGCTGCAGGGGCTGGGACATACCACTATTCCACTGGTAAACATGGTGGTATCGGCAGTGGTTAAAGTGGTTATGAGTTGGACGTTAACGGCTGTACCGTCATTGGGTATTAAGGGTGCAGCATGGGCTACTAATGCCGACTTTGGCGTGGCAGCGCTGCTCAATGTATATTTTGTATACCGGTATGTAGGCTTTAGTATTGATATAAAAGATACAGTAAAAACCGTTGCCGCAACCCTTGTGATGAGTGGGGTGGTGCTGTTAACATATGACGCAATAATGACTAGAACTTTCCACAATACCATAGCCACCCTTGGGGCAATTTGCATTGGCGGTGGGGTATATGTGCTTGTGCTGCTGCTGTTAGGTGGTGTCCAGGAAAAAGACGTGGAACGGGTGCCTAGAATTGGTAGCAGACTTGTTAATCTACTAAAGTCGGTTGGAGTGTTTAAGAAACATTAACAGAGACTTTTAAGAATGGTGTAATGAGCCTTTAAATAACAGACTTTTAGAGGGAGAGCATATGGGGGAGATTACTATTGTCGGCCTGGGGCCGGGCGCATTTGGACATATTACGGTAGAAACATTGGACGTGCTTAAATCGGCAGAGACTCTTCTGTTAAGAACAGCCAAACATCCCACCGTACCGGAACTTGCCGCACGGGGAATTGAGTTTCAAAGTTATGATTATGTATATGAAGAAAGAGCAAATTTTGCTGAAGTATATAACACCATCGCAAATGATTGCCTGGATAGGGCGGCAAAAGGAGAAAAAGTGGTATATGCCGTTCCTGGCAGTCCGCTGGTGGCGGAACAGACAGTGGCTATTATCCGTGAGCTGGCTGAGGAACGTCACATAAAAGTAAATATTGTGCCAGGGATGAGCTTTCTGGAAGTTTTATATGCCCGTATGGTGGTAGATCCGGTAAATGGGATTGCGGTGTTTGACGCTGCTGATTTGGATAAGCTGCCGCCTGATCTACTTACCGCACTGGTAGTAACCCAGGTTTATAACCGGCAAATGGCCTCTGAAGCCAAGCTGGCATTGATGGAAAATTACCCTGACGACTATGAAATATATCTGGTGCGCAATTTAGGGATGGATAATGAAGAAATCAAGGGGATCCCTTTGTTTGAATTAGACCGTATGCCTACTATTGATCATCTTACCAGTGTATATGTACCGCCGCGCAAATCCCCCGATAAACGATTTGATCTGGATCCGCTAGTGGGCATTATGGCTCGTCTGCGTTCACCGGGTGGTTGTATTTGGGATATTGAACAGACTCACAGTAGTCTTAGACGATATATTGTGGAAGAAGTTTATGAAGTATTGGAAGCTATTGAGTTGGCGGAAGGTAATAAGTTGTGTGAGGAATTGGGTGACCTGCTGCTGCAGATTGTTTTTCATGCCCGGGTGGCAGAAGAATGCGGCGAGTTTACCATGCAGGATGTGATAAACACAGTTACCGAGAAAATGGTACGCCGTCATCCTCATGTATTTGGCGATATATCAGTACGTGATGCCGCTGAGGTAGTGGTAAACTGGGAAAATATTAAAAAGCAGGAAAAAGGCAATGAAAAACAATCTCTGCTTGACGGTATACCTAAAGGCTTACCCAGTTTAATGCAGGCTTACAAACTTCAGGCTAAGGCAGCCAAAGTAGGCTTTGACTGGGATACAATCACTCCTGTCTGGGGAAAAATAGAGGAAGAGCTGCAAGAGCTTAAGATGGCTGTTCAAGGGGGTCATGCTGCCGATATTGAGGGGGAACTGGGTGATGTACTGTTTGCTGTGGTAAATCTGGCGCGATTTTTAGATCTCGAGCCTGAAACATCATTAAATGTTACCAACAATAAATTTTACAGACGATTTTCTTTTATTGAAAATCAGGTCGTAGCTCGGGGACTCGAATGGGAAAATCTTACATTAAATGAGCTAAATAATCTCTGGAATGAGGCAAAAATTCAAGAACATGCAAAAATTTGATAAAAAAGAGCAAAATTTTTGGTAATTTTTTTAAAGGTAGAAGGAATAAAAACATGAATAGCGAATAATGCTATTCATAAAGGATTTCGAATTGAGGAGGATGAATCTGTGAATAAAACTGAACTCGTGGCTAGTGTTGCTGAAAAGGCAGATATGACTAAAAAAGACGCCGAAAAGGCTATAAATGCATTGTTTGCCAGCATTGAGGAAGCTTTAGCCAAAGATGACAAAGTACAAATTATTGGCTTTGGCACTTTTGAAGTAAAATCCCGCGAAGAAAGAAAAGGCCGCAACCCGCAGACAGGTAAAGAAATTACTATACCGGCTTCCAAGAATCCTGTGTTTAAAGCAGGAAAAGGATTAAAGGATGCCGTAAATAAATAACTGAGAAAAAAGCCAGGTTATCTCTAACCTGGCTTTTATTTTAATAATCATGAATTAAGGTTTGCAGTAATAAATTATTTCAGTAGTGTTAATATCTGTTAAACTGCATTGGTTTCTTAATTACCGTATTGGTATTTATATATAAATTCTTCACAGTTGGAATGAATTGTCTTTTTACAAGGAGCAGGAGGGAGTAAAGGCGATGAACGGTAATATACTTATTGTTGACGATGAAATGCCTATTCGGGAACTGATAAAGTTTAATCTGCAAAAAGATGGATATACCGTTATTGAAGCTGATAATGGTCTCAGTGCCTTGAATCTGACCAGAAATGACAGACCGGATTTATTGATTTTGGATTTAATGCTTCCTGGGCTGGATGGCCTGGAAGTATGCCGTACGTTGAAGGCCCAGTCTGATACGTCAGGTATTCCTATCATAATGCTCACAGCAAAGGATGAAGAAATTGATAAAATAATCGGTCTGGAATTAGGTGCGGATGATTATTTGACGAAGCCGTTTAGTCCACGGGAATTGGTAGCCAGAGTAAAGGCCGTGCTGAGGCGTACACATAAGGAAACCGCATCTGCAGGTGAATTAATGGTGAGCCGGCTTAAAATGAATTTTAGCCGCTATGAGGCATATCTCGGTAAGGAAAAGCTGGAGCTTACTCCCAAAGAATTTGAGCTTTTAAAGTTATTTGTTACTAATATGGGGAAAGCGTTTACCCGTGAACAACTGCTGGAAAAAGTCTGGGGTTATGAATATTTTGGAGATACCCGTACAGTTGATGTTCATGTGCGCCATTTGCGCGCTAAGCTGGCAACTGACAGCGAAATTGCCGATGCTATTGAAACCGTGCGAGGTATAGGATATCGCTTTCGAGATATTTAACATACTGTTAATGAAAATTTAACATTCCATAAGGCTATTTTGTGATATAGTGCATTTATGCGGTCTTATTCTTTTCGCTAATCTTTAGGTGATTATATATTATTTCTGGCAACGTTAACTTGCAAAGCAGGTCGGTAGGAGGAAATTTACATGGATTATAAAATTCAGGCCAATAAATTAAAATTATATTATGGCGATACATTGGCTTTAAAGAAGATATCAATTGGCGTGGCGCCTAACAGTGTCGTGGCGCTAATTGGTCCTTCCGGCTGTGGCAAATCAACCTTTGTGAAAACCCTCAACCGGATGAATGACTTAATAGATAACGTCAAGATTGAAGGCGAAATTCTATTAGACGGCAAAAATATTTATCATCCTGATACTGATGTGGTAATGCTGAGAAAGCGGGTGGGAATGGTGTTTCAACGACCTAACCCTTTTCCCATGTCAATCTATGAGAATGTAGCTTACGGACCGCGTATTCACGGCTTAAACAATAAAGCTAAGCTGGATGAAATTGTGGAGAAAAGTCTGCAAGGTTCGGCATTATGGGATGAGGTGAAAGACCGGCTAAATACTTCTGCCATGGGAATGTCCGGGGGGCAGCAGCAGAGACTGTGCATAGCCAGGCTGCTGGCTGTAGAGCCGGAAGTACTATTGATGGATGAGCCGTGCTCGGCTCTTGACCCGATATCCACAATGAAAATAGAAGAATTGGTAACCGAATTAAAAACTCAGTATACAATTGTAATGGTTACACATAATATGCAACAGGCAGCCCGGGTATCCGACTATACCGCCTTTTTCTTAAATGGCGAGTTGGTTGAACATGACAAAACAGATGCGATATTTACCAGACCTCAAGATAAGCGGACAGAAGACTATATTACCGGTCGGTTTGGCTAGACTGGTGTAAAAACGAATGGCTTTTAGGAGGGGAGAATCAATGGTTAGCACCAGACAAAGCTATAATCATGAACTTGAAGCATTACGCAAAGAAATTTGGGATATGGGCACACTCGTGTCAACTGCTATAGAAAATGCTGTACAGTCGCTAGCCCGGCAGGATGTGGAATTGGCCCGCAAGGTAATGGCCGGCGACGATCTTATTGATAATATGGAAATTGATATTGAGGACAAGTGCATGGTGCTGATTGCCAGGCAGCAGCCCTTGGCCAGGGACCTCAGGATAATTGGCACAGGTTTGAAAATTACCACCGATTTGGAACGTATGGGCGATCATGCATTTGATATTGCCCAAATAACACTAAAGCTGGCTGATCAGCCTTTAATTAAACCACTGGTGGATATCCCCCGCATGGCAGAAATGACCCAAAAAATGCTGAAAGATTCGCTGGAGGCATATATTAACCTTGATATCGCCCTGGCAGAAGAGGTTTGCCGCGCCGACGACGCTGTAGATAATTTATACCAGCAGGTTTTTCGGGAACTTTTAACCTACATGATGGAAAAGCCGCCAACAATCACACAAGCAACTGAGCTTATTTTTGTAACCCGCTATCTCGAACGTATAGCCGACCATACTACAAATATTGCCGAATGGACAATTTACCTGGTAACCGGACAACGGTTACGCAAAAAATAGGACTGCCGCAAAGGGCAGTCTTATTTTTTTAGTCGTGGCGCTTGTCGATGAGATAGACGGAACCATCTATTTTTTTGGCTTTCTTTTTTAGTTCGGCGGCAATTTCGCCTATCTCCAGGTAATTGGAGAAATTACGGTTACGATTATGTACAACGGCAATGGAGATGGTTATTATCGGAAACTTCTCCTTTTCCCCTTTGCGGTTTAGAACTCTAATATAGCCTCTATCCAGATCCTCAGAGGGATACAAACTGCGGATTTCCTCATCAAATTTTTGAATAATGGCCTGGCAAAGCGCTTCGGCTTTCGTGGGCCGGGTAATGACTACGAAATCATCACCACCGATGTGGCCTAAAAAATCCCGTGTACTGGAACTCCCGAATTTGGCCAGGCTGGAGTTAATAATATTTGCCGTAAGCAATAGCGCCTTGTCACCGTGTTCGAAGCCGTATTTATCGTTAAATGCTTTAAAATTATCCAGATCAATATACAGAACAGCGACAGGCAATTGCTCATTTACAATTTCCTTTAAGCGTTCTTCAATCAGCAAATTACCGGATAATCCGGTCAAGGGGTTGGCATTAAACGCGCACTTGATTTGCAATTCCGTTAAGTTCTTCAAAAGATGGATGATTGATACTACTCCCTGGAATTTGCCGTCTTTGACAACAACGATTAAGTCATACATATTCGATTCATCCCGTCCCATAACCAAGTGGGATACGGCTTCCAATGGCAAATCCGCATTGACAATCAGGGGCGAGCAATCCATGATGCGGTCAACAGGACGATGATAGTAAAGGGACATTCCATATTGGGTGCCTAGGTGATAATATAATTTATTCTTCATTAACAGCCCCAAAGGCTTTTGTCCATCGACAACAACAACACCGTGAACGTATTTATCAGAGAATAATGGTTCGAGAGCGCTGACAAGTGTCTTACTGTTAATGGCGGTGCATTGTTGGACAATATCGCCAATGGTTATTCCAAATTGTTGAGAAAGCGCGTATAGTTTATTAGCTTGCTGCGGAGAATCGTTGTTGATGGATTGATGGTCGTGCGTCATCTGATGATCATCTCCATACTGTTACTCTATTAATTATATATTATCGCAAGCTCCAAACATATTAATATTTTGTTAATTTTAGACAAAATATAACTTATTTTTTAGTCTGGGTTACAAGCTGCCAGTCTTTACTTTTTTGCTTTTTTTCCTGATACTATTGGTTTATAAGGTGCTTTTGCACTACTTTCTCTGGTTGTCAGGAGGTCAGGGACCAATTCAGGGGGTATATCTCCTTCAATACCAATTCCCTCAGCCAGCAAAGTCTGGCTTCCCTCAAGTAAAGCAGTTTTGCCAGGTTGTTCTTCTATCCTGGCGTTTCCTATGAATAAGCTGAATGCAAAGCCTATTATTGCTATTAGCATTGCTACAAAAAATACCATATGGAGTGAATCGGAAAGGGTATTTCTCAATGGTGGCAGTAAAATCTGCTGCAAATTATCAGGGATATTGCTTGTTGCCTCCGGACTAAGCAGCAGGTTGAACAAGCTATGGGGATCGGCATGGGCTTTGTTTACCATAGTGCCGAGGGGGCCTGCCTGCAAGGCGGGAACGTTTTCAACTCGAGGGAAGAATTCCTGTTCCATTAACTTTAGGGAATGGATGTTAAAAATGACGCCTAGCAATGTCATTCCCAAAGTGCCGCCAATACTGCGAAAGAATTGGGTTGCGGCGGTAGCCACACCACGTTGTTCCGGTGGAAATGCATTTTGCACAGCGATTGTTACTGTAGGCATGATCAGCCCCATGCCAAAACCAAGGATAACAATATACGACATTGCCATAATTTGCGAGGTAGTTACCACCATTGTACTTAACAAATAAAAGCTTATGGATATAGTTGCCATACCGGCTGCAAATATGGTACGGAAGGGTACTCTATTTATAATACGGCCGCCAAGCATGCTGGTCAAAACCAGGGCAAGCATCATGGGAATCATGGTGTTACCTGATGTAGTGGCGCTGACTCCGATAACACCTTGCAGAAACAGCGGCAAAAACATAATGGAGCCAAACAGGCCTAACCCCATAAGAAAGCCGACAATATTTGCTATTGTAAAAACCCTGTTATTAAACAAGTCTAAATCAAGGATAGGTTCTTCTGAGTTTTTTTCGGCAATTACGAAAGTTATCCAAAAGACGGCAGATATACCTAACAAACCGGTTATTTGCCACGATAGCCAGGAATAATCAGTACCGCCAAGATTCAATCCTAATAACAGACAAACGGTGGCTGCTACCAGCGTTGCTGCACCAAAATAATCAATAACCACCTTTTCTTTAAAACGCTTTTCACCCTGTAAGCCGATATATATAGTAGTTGCTGCCAACAAACCTATGGGCAGATTTACGTAGAAGACCCATTGCCATGTACTATTATCAACTATCCAGCCGCCAATTGTCGGGCCAATAACTGAAGACAGGCCAAAAACAGCGCCGATTATGCCTTGCCATTTGCCGCGATTCCCGGCAGGAAAAATATCTCCGACAATTGTCATGGCCATAGGCATCATTATTCCCCCGCCTATACCCTGTATACCCCGGAAAACAATTAATTGGTTCATTGTTTGACTAATACCGCATAGGGCTGAGCCGGCAATAAACACCATTATTCCCATTATATAGACTATCCGCCGCCCATATAAATCTGATAACTTTCCCGCAATAGGGACTGTTGTCGTAGAAGTCAGCATATAGGAGGTGGTCACCCATGTCATGATACTTAACCCACCCAGATCACCAATAATTCTCGGCATTGCTGTGCCTACTACTGTTTGGTCAAGGGAGGAAAAAAACATAGCCAAGAAAAGTCCGGCAAGTAAAATATTGCGTTTGGAGTCAGCCTGCATGCTGCTTCCACCTTTCCTTTGAATTAATGTTATATTTCTAAAACATGCTATATTATAATCCCCCGGCAATAATTAAAATATTTTAGGGCCAGAATTTGCATTTGGCTTTTGCAAGTCCTGACCCCTTTTAATCTCCTAGATTCTCTCCGCAATTTTAAGCCATGTTTCTTTTGTCAGAAAACTTTCTTCTACCTGACTTTCCAGCTCAATGAACCGGTTAAATGGGATGCTGAAAGACAGTAAGTCTTTGTCAATGAATTTTCTTGCCGAAGGATCGGTTAAACCGATAAAAGCTTTAGGGCTGCCGGATTTCTGTTGTCCGATAACCTGCCGGACATTCTGGTGACAGCCCGCGCCAAACAGAACGCTTACATTATCCTGAGTCGGCTGATCATAATTTGCCAGGAATACCAATGCCGATAATTGGTCGGCATTGACAAGAAAAATAACTACTTCCGGAATTTCGCCGTCAGTCAGGTTGTCCAACGGTTCTAGAACTACATATTTTGCGGGTACCTTTATATCAGGCAGACTTTTTACAAACTCCCTGGCAATTTCCGGATTTTTCTTATAATGTTCACCCTCCTGATCACCGATACCTGTTGAAATAAAGCCGGAAATATGGCTCACAACCGGTTCTGTCATTTGGCTAAAACACAGTCCAACTGCCGCCCCTTTGCAGCCAATGGTTTTTTCATCATACACTGCAGTCCGGCCTTTGGCAGCTGCACTTAACATTGAAGCAAAACATCCCCATTTCCCTTCCGTAAACTGAAGGGCATTTAGGGGCTTAATGTCTGTCCATAATACTACTACGGGGGACGATTTTAATTTAATAGCCTCGGCAATTCGGCTTTTCATCTCAATACCTCCTTTTTAATTGGAAACATATCTTTTAGTATGTTTCTTCTAAGTAAAAAATAACTCCTACCACCAGGGGCAGGAGTTATTACATGGGCTTCGTCATAGCTGTTTGAAATTAGATGCAATTAAAAAATGGATGTCTACGTTAGCCTTTATAATCTTAAAGCCGCTTCAGCTGCCAGCGGTGAGCGTTCACATTCATCATATTGGAGGGTAACCTGGAAGCATAGTTTGGAGCCCCGCATTTTTTCGCTGGCGTAAGAAAGGCCGTTGGATCTGCTGTCCAAAAAAGGATGATCAATTTGCTCCGGGTCTCCTAACAAAATAATTTTGGTACCTAGGCCTGGACGAGTAATAACTCCTTTGGCCTGGCGGGGAGTGGAATTTTGCATTTCGTCTAAAATCATCCAATATTTTTGTAATGAACGGCCCCGCTGGTAAGCAAGCGCCTCAGCTTGAATGGTACGTTTGTCAAACAGCATTTGCACCGTATCTTCTGTTTGGGCAATTTCTTTCGCCTCGGTGACGGTGCTGCCGGACATTAGCGTAAACAGATTATCCCGCACCCCCCGCATATAGGGATCAATTTTTTCTTTTTCTGAGCCGGGCAGAAAGCCGATATCTTCATCCATAGGTATATTTGGACGGCAAATAAGAAGATGGTGGTATTCCCGGGGGCGGCAGTCCAAATGTTTATACAGGCCGACAGCCAACGAATAGAAGGTTTTTGCGGTACCTGCCGGGCCTTTTATAATAACAAGAGGTGCTTCATCGGCGCTCATCATGAGACATTCTTGCATGAAAACCTGTCCAATGCTTCGCGGAGTGACTCCGAAAGGATTGCGGTTCCGGTAGCGCAAATGAACAACTTTTTCACCGTCAAAACGTCCTAAAGCAGTATGGCGTTCACTATCCGTAGATTTTATAAGCAGGAATTGGTTGGTGACTAATTCAGGCGATACCAGGACATTACTGGCTTCGTTATATATCGAAAGCAATGCAGGATCAATCAAGTTAATATCATCCGCATGAAACCGGTTGATAGTGTCTGATGAGGCATATACTATCGCCCGGCCGGTATATTGATGTTCAATACTGACCACTTTGTCATTACGATAATCTTCTACCTGGACATTCAGGATGGATGCCTTAACCCGCATATTGGTATCTCTGCTGACTAATATGGTTGGCTTGTTTTGCTCCAGAAATCCTTTGCATATCTGCAAGATACGGTTATCACCCTTGGATGGATTCCAATGGAGGGGCATTTGGGTTTCCAAATGATTTGTTTCAATGCGCAGTATCCCGCCGTGCTCATTTATAGGGACACCGGTTAACAGATTGCCTTTAGTGCGGTAGTTATCAATGATGCGACTGACTTCACGGCTATTGGCGCCGCGGTCACTGGCTTCAGACTTAAAACGGTCCAATTCTTCCAAGACTACCTCGGGCACAATTACCGTATGTTCATTAAATGCAAACAGCGACTGGGGAGAATGCAGCAACACATTGGTATCGAGCACGTAATACTTAATCAATTAAATCCCCCTCTTTTATTAAATTAACCTGCCTATATTATATTATATGCCTTCCAACTCAATAAAGGATAGTTAAGATTCTGTTAATTACAAAGAAAAACGATTCCTTTTCAAGTTGTGAAGAACTGAGGAAAACATTTAAACTTTCCATGTGCCTTCTAATCTGAAGCTTCATCCCCAGCCAGCGACAGGGTTAACGTAATGGCAGTGCCTCTGTTTATTTCGCTTTTTACATCAATCCGGCCGCGATGCATTTCGACGATAAATTTTACAATAGCCAGGCCCAGGCCGGTGCCGCCCCCGGCAGTTCGGGCGCGGTCCACGCGATAAAAACGGTCAAAAATTAAAGAAATATCTTTGGCGGGAATACCAATACCGGAATCCTTGATTAATATTGCTGTTTCATTATTTTGCCGCCGGCATTTCAATACAATATTGCCCCCTGCCGGTGTGTATTTGATACTGTTGTCAAGCAAATTTATGAAGGCCTGTCTAAGCCAGTCTTGGTTACCTGTTACCGTTAAGATTTCATTAGCCGGTTCAAGAGCAACCGTTAAGTTTTTACGTTTGGCGTTAGGCATTAATTCTTCTACAACTGCTGCAAGCAAAGCTTGTATTGATACAGGTTCCATTTTTACCTGTTGCCGGTATTCATCGGAATTAAGTTTGGCAAGTTGAAGCAAGTCTTTAATCAAGCGCTGCATACGGTCAGCTTCACTTTGGATAAATTGGATGAACCTAACACTAAGCTCCGGATCTTGCAGAGCACCGTCCAGCAGTGTTTCGGCGAAACCCCTGATAGAAGTAAGGGGAGTAGCCAATTCATGTGAGGCGTTGGCGACAAACTCAGCCTGGCGTTCATGCATTTCCTGCAAAGCGGTAATATCATGGAAAACACTGAGCACGCCGGAGATTTCATTTTCGTTGGTCATTATTGGGGCAACAGAAACCTGAAAGACACGCCTGCTGCCTTTGATATTGGTATTTAGGCCGATGACACGGCTCTCGCCTTTGGCAATAATATCATGCACCGCCCAGTCCAGCAGACTATTACCGATAACCTGGATATTATGCTGGCCAATCATGGCATCGGTAATGCTAAAGGTATCCCGGGCCATCTTATTAACTGTCGTTACCTTTCCATACTTGTCTAGAAGAATGACTGCATTGTCCATATGCCTCAGAATAAGGGCGAGTTTACGGGCTTCAGCCACAGCTTCATTGATTTTGTCATCCAGATTGGAAGCCAGGTTATTAAGTGTGTGGGCCAGCATCTCTAATTCATCGCCTGTACGGATATGCACTCTTTTGTCCAGTTGGCCATCAGCAATTTGCCTGGCCGCATCGGTTATTTGTTCCAAGGGCGCGGTGTATTTACGGGCCAGCCGGATACTGACAGCCACGGCCAGTAGAGAAGTCAGGAAAATTGCGGTAAACAGGACAGACCTGATTTGGCTAAAACCTGATTCAACGTAGGCCAGCGTACTGGCCACCCGGACTACTCCCAGTATTTCTCCTGTCTGACGTGCCGGGATAGAAACATAAAGCATATTTTGATTGATGGTAGTGCTATAGCGGATGGCAGTGCCTTTCTCACCATTGAGAGCATTGGCAACTTCCGGCCGCAGCATATGATTTTCCATAATAGCGGGATTTTCCCATGAATCGGCCAACACTGTGCCGTCAGTATCAATAATGGTAATGCGGAGATCTTTTACGGTTGCAAGCTCTTTCACGCGGGTGTCTACGGTTGCTTTCTCCTGAGGGCTGCGCATATGTTCGATGAGCAACTGCTCAATAATTTGGGCTTGTATTCCCAGGCTGTTTTCCAGGCTGGACAAATTGTGCTGGTAGAAATACCAGAGTACATAGCTGCCCAATAGTGACATGGTAAAAATTAATAAGAATAGAAAAGATACAATTAGCCTGCTGCGTATTCCCCATTTGAACATTGGACTAGCCTCCTGCTTATGATAGTTCCTAGTATACATAGAATTGTAAATAAGCACTATCCTCGGCAAACAAAATTAATAAAAAATTAACGTAATATTAACCCAATACCTGATGCCATGTTTTAGAATTTAAAATAATTGATGCGGAAAATAATGTCGAATTAGAATGGAGAATGGAGAGCAGATGAAGCGGGGGAAACGTATGATCATATCGGGCTGGGAAATGCCTAATATTTCAGGTAGTCTGGCAATTAAAAGTGAAGAGTCGGTCAAAAGCAGCCAAGAAGACTTGATAGCATTTAACGAACTTAGCAGTATTATTGAGAATAAAAGTATACGGTCCGTCTTTCAGCCAATAATTTCCTTATTTGATGGCGCCACTTTGGGTTATGAGGCTCTCAGCCGCGGTCCCCAGGGCTCCATATTGGAACAGCCCGGCAAGCTATTTGCGGCAGCAGAGAAATTTAACAAGGTCTGGGAATTAGAGTTTCTGTGCCGGACTAGGGCTTTAGAAAAGGCTACATCCATATTGCCTCAACTCCCGGACAGAATGCTGTTTATTAATGTTGACCCCAAGGTGATCAATGACGTACGTTTTCAAAAGGGCGTAACCAAGGAAATGCTGGCCCAATATGGTATTGACACTACTAACATAATTTTTGAGATTACCGAAAAAACTTCAGTCGAGGACTACCGGAGTTTTCGCTGTGTCCTGGACAATTATACGAGCCAAGGCTATAAGATCGCTATAGACGACACAGGTTCCGGCTATTCGGGTTTGAGGCTGCTGGCCGAAACCCGTCCCCAGTTTGTCAAAATTGATATGGCCTTAGTACGCGATATTGATAAAGATACAATTAAACAAGCACTGATAAGATCATTTCAGGAGTTTGCCACAGTCACTAATATGAAGATTATTGCCGAAGGGATTGAAACAGCAGATGAACTCATAACCCTTATTAAAATTGGTATACCTTATGGTCAGGGCTATTTTTTACAAAAGCCGTCCCCGCAGTTTTTAGAAGCAGGCCAGCAGGTAAAAAAGATTATTATACAGCAAAACGATCAAAAAAAGCGGGAGTTTTTTCATACCCCTGTTACGATTCCTATTGGCGAGATAGTAAGGCTGGATAGTACTTTTCCCCCGGCGACCGCCGGATGCCAGGCTGTTGATTACTTTAATGCCAACCCCAATATAATGGGCGTTACTATTGTACATGACGGTAAGCCGGTGGGCCTTTTAATGAAAGATAAGTTTTTTACCAACCTCGCTACCCAGTATGGGACAGCTGTATATTTGAACAGGCCGGTAAGTTTGCTGATGGATAGGAATCCGTTGATTGTCGACTATAACACCCCGCTGGAGCAGGTGACAAAATCAGCGATATCAAGGGATGAAGCCAGATTATATGATTATATTGTCGTTACCCAGCAGAACAAGTACTATGGTGTTACCACCATAAAATGCCTATTGGAGAAAACAACCCAGTTAGAAGTTAACAGGGCCAAACATACCAATCCGCTGAGTGGTTTGCCTGGTAATATTCTTATCGAGGAAAAGCTGAGACAGGTGGTTGAAGCAACTGATAGGGATTTCGCCGTGCTATACTTCGATCTGGATAATTTCAAAGCATATAATGATGTATACGGTTTTGAAAATGGGGATAAAATTCTTTGCCTGACCGGACAGCTTATCCAACAACAATTAGCGGGTATGGCTGCGGAAGGCTTTTTAGGTCATATTGGCGGGGATGATTTCATCGCCGTGCTGAAAGGCGCCGATGTAGTAAAGGTATGCCAAGATATTATTGATAGCTTTGATATCCGGATAAAGGACTTTTACACTGAGGAAGATCAGCAACGCGGCTACATAATTTCAAAAAACCGCCATGGCACACATGAACAGTTTCCCATTATAAGTTTATCGATAGGAGTAGTCACTAATAAAAGCCGTAATTTTTATAGTGTTGCCGAATTAGGCAAAGCGGCAGGTACGGTTAAAAAACAATGTAAAATGAATTGGAAAAGTTGCTATTGTGTTTTAGGTTGACCGCCTGGCGTCGCGGCGGGCGGAAAATTGGGCCAATAAATCAGGCTGGGTTGCCGATTTTAAGTTGTAATCCGGCACAAGTTCCCGGCATTTGGTTACTGCCGCCTGGAGGTCATAAAACACTTCCCATTTGGCTTTAACCAGTTCTTTACCGGTTAATCTTAATAAATAGGCCGGGTGATAGGTGGCAATGGCGGGTATGCCG
>JAEYSJ010000087.1 GCA_023434855.1 Bacillota bacterium
ACCGGCAGCTTTCCCCGCCGTCTTATTTCACAAAGAGCAATTGCTGGCTCCCAATCGGCCATACCATCGAAAACAAGAATATAAACATTTTTCTCCATTGCTAGCTCCATCTTGCGTCCCCCTTCGCACCAACAGTTCAGAAATATAATTCAAAGAAGTTGGAAAATCTTCACTTTGAGATAGAAACAATCGAAAAAACGGATAATTATTGATCTATACTAAATAAATTCAAGGGAAAAAATAAACCATTATTTTAATACATTAATTATACTGCATTTGGTCTCCTGCAAACTTTTAATTGCAATGAAAATTTTTATAATACTTTTGTTTTCGGTTTCTTCCCTTATTCCATTCAGCATCCAAATCAAAGCAATAATCAGATGCAATTTCAAACAGCAAGAATAACATATCATAAATCTGATGTTTCAATTTATCTGGTTCATCTACCGATGCTTTCAAGTTATTAAGCTCTTCTTCCAGCATAATAAGTTTGTTTTCTATCCCAACACCGGCCGCACCAATTTTGGCAAGAAAATCTCCGGCTTCGTCCCGATAATCATTAAGGCCCAAGTTACCCCCTCCAATCTTATACCCGGAAGTTCTGAATTCAAAACTAATCATTTGAAAAGGTAGTGGGTGAAAAAGACCATGCTTACGCATTTCGCGAAATCATGGTCTTTTTTAATAGTTTTCCAATGAGAAATGCGGAGAGTCAAACTCCGTTCCCGGCTTTTTGGCCGCTTACTGACAACAGCCCGCATTTATTAGCTGTAATTTGGTTCAGCAATGAGGCCATTCATTGCTGACCACTTAATAGGCTCTCGAATCTGGAATCACATTTGGATGGAACAAATTCAATAACCTCGTACTCCGCCGCCCTGTCAGTATAAAATGGGTCTTGTTTAATAATCTCCCATACTTCTTCTTCATTACTCGCGTTGGCGAGAATAATACCACCAACTCGTGGTTTTCTTCGGCCAGAAACAATGAACTTCGCTTGATTGTAAAACCGGTCGAGAAATTCGATGTGCGCTGGAATTAATTCATCAATTCGCTCCAATGGTTTAACATACTTTAAAATAATAAGGAACATCAATAGTTACCCCTTTATAAATTATTTTCTGGTGTAGTCATGCGATTTCTTTAATTGTTATTGATATTCCTGCCATTTCCAAAAATGTATACTGTATTATAAAATAGATTAAGTAAATCGGGCTGCACACTTTCATCTACGCTGCTTGGAGTAACAGCATTATTTTTTCGAACGATATTAACCAGAGTCCCCGGAGAAGTATACAATCATACGTTGCTAACATCAATCGTACATAAACACTTGTCGTCTTTTGATTCGATTTGTGCGCCAAATTTATCCCATATTTTTATTGATGCGATATTCTCTTTCTCAATTGTGGAAGATATATATTTGATGCCTTTTCTTTTTGTCTGATCAAGCATAAGTCGAAAAGCTTGACTGGTATATCCCTTATTCCAATACGCGCTGCCTATCCAATAACCAATTCTTGCCGTATGGTTGATAGTATCCTGATGGCTCAAAGAAATAATTCCTATTGCTTTATTCTCCAAGACAATAGCATACATATCTGCCTGTTTTTCCGCAATCCATTTATTATTGGTTTCTGAAAATTCTTGTTCAGATATCTTATCTGAATTATTGGAACCTAAATGTTTAAGCAAACTACAATCATTATTTAGGAACCAAATAAGCTGAATACTGTGTTTATCAATATCTTCAAGGCTTATGCTATTGGCACATTCTTTAAAAATGCTGTCATTGCTGATATTTTTCATAAATTCATTCCTATATTATTTGGAATTTTTCCTCCCATACATTTACACACCCATATTATTTTTTCCTCTAACAATCTTAACAAATAATGGCGTTCTTTTGGCGTTATATAGTTTTTTAAATATTAATTGGAACCCGCCAGTATTTTGCAGGGTTTTTAAATATCCTTCGGGCCTGCAGTAATCAACCGCTAATACTGTGAATACCATATACTAGATACTAGTTATAATAATTAATAGCGGTGATGAAATGAGCGGTAAGCGAATATTCAAAAACTCGGATATTTGTGAAATGACTGTAATACCAGGTATTATCATTGACACTACCCGAATAACATTAATGCCTATGAATAACCAAAATACATTAAATAACATAAACCTTTTTACCCAGCCTTCCTTATCAAAGCCGATTCGATTAAATGCGCTAAAACGGTTGATTACTCTCATTAATAAGCCGTTATCCCATGACTATGACAGCCAGATTGCCAAATTTAAATCTTTTTACACTCCATTACTCCATTTTTTAAAAAATGATGCTTTCCACTATGAGAAACTGGGAAATACCTGCACATCACTGTTCTTTGACCAAGAAACCTCCGCACTGGTTGCATTCTGTTCAACAAAATGCTCGTCGCTAAAAGTCAAAGGAAACACTATACTGAGTCTTTGCCCTTCTGTTGAAATAGCTGCACTATGCGTAGATGACAAATACCGGTATCAGGGTATTGGGCAAGCAATTCTTCATCACGTATTGCATCAGATTCAAACTATTAGGAATGTGGTAGGGGTACAGCTCATTACATTATTTGCTGTACCTCCTGCAGTTGATTTTTATAAAAAGTTCGGCTTTAAAAAATTAGGGACCGTTGGAAAAACTCTATATGCAGCGGCACACCAAAGATGTGTACCAATGTATGTAGAAGTACCACAGAAAGAAATTAGTGA
Organism: Bacillota bacterium; assembly: GCA_023434855.1. Next base: position 2,752 of record JAEYSJ010000087.1, read on the forward strand.
AATATAGATTCATTTAAAAAAGGTCTTACAGCTAATTATGCTGGAAGACCTTTTAATAATAAATTTATTGCATTAATGCCGGATTTGCGCTGACCGGATTTTGAACAGTCTGAAACATTTGTTCCATAACGTTTGTTTCTGTTTGCGGTGCAGTTTCAACAGGATAGTAACCTTTTTTAACCATCCATTGCCACACATCATATGCATTCCTGCAGGACATCCGGAAGGCGTCCTCAAGAAACAGCCTGATTTGAGGATTACTTGCTTCCATCGCTGACCATGCATATTCTCTTCCTGCTCTTTTTAAAGTAAGGAGATAGGCAGTTGCTATTTCCTGATCATTAAAGTCTTGAACATTAACTCTAGGAGTAAGGGGCGAGTAGTTAGCCGCCGGAGAATCTGTATAAGAACGAAGAACCACATTTAAGTCCGGAAGAGGAAGTGTTGTCTGAGCACCCTCCATTTTTGTAAGAAATTCGACTTTCATGTTGTAATCTTGGATATGAAATGGGAAATGTCTTTCAATCATTGCCTTTAATTCAGGATCTTTGGCATGCTGTCGGAAATAGGCCATATTTGTAATGGAATTACAACAACTTAATGCCAGTTCTCTTAGTTCTTGTGCTTCATGTGCTACTAGTTTCACCTTGATTCCTTCTTTCCAATAGATTTATTTCAAGTATATCCTGAACAGCATTACGATATTCATATAGCAGAAGGACAAAGGTATGGCATTGATTCATTGTTATGAGATAATCCTTTCCCTATTCATAAGTCATCCCTTTTTTATACAAACATAAGTACCAATAAAAGGGGGGCTATATTCAACTTGAATAATAGAAAACCCTATTTTGTTCAATAATCCTTCAAGAATCCAGTCTAATGTGGGAAATTCATCTTTTATAGTTGTTTCCGTACCCCTGGCCGCCTGATCGCCGGCGGCAATTTCAATTTGACTAATTGCGTTGCTGAAGAATTTATCATAATCATCAACTTCCGACGAAAAAACTGTATCCTGTAAATAAAATTTTCCGCCAATTTTCAGCATGCTATAAACTTTCTTCAATGCAATAAATTTCCAAAATTCAGGAAGATGGTGTAGAACGAATTGAGAGATAATTGCATCCAATGATTCGTTGGCGAACTGGCAAGTCAAAAATCCTCTATGCTGAAAAGAAATATTATGAAGATTCCGCTGTTCAGCTTTTTGGGCAGCGTATTCTAACATTTCTTGCGAAATATCAATGGCAAAAACATTTTTGCAATATAATGCCAGTTCGGCAGCAAGCTCCCCTGTTCCTGTGCCGATGTCTAATACTGTATCATTTGGTCCTAAATCGATAGCTTTTTTTATTCTCTCGACTTCAAGTTTAATATCCCTTAGTTTTTGCATATAGCTGTCATATGCTTTGACTTCATCGATGTTTGAAAAATCTACTCCCGAATGTTGCTGTTCGTTATATTGATATTTAGCATTTAGCATTCTCTTTTCACCTCATTTTTACTTCATCCGGAGAAATACACTGCCTTTGTAAAATATATCCACTGGTATTGGTAATGGAGCTAGGTAGGCATAATCATAACATTGTATCTAACACTCGTATATTTATATTGTCGTCGGTTCTTAAAAAAATAAAAAAAATGACAAGATAATCTTTTATCTAGTCGATAAATATGTTCCAATAATTATTAGAAATCCTCCTACAATGACAAATACGCCAATTGTCTCATGAAGTACAATAGCTGAAATAATTCCTGTCAACAATGGTCGGAAATATAAGTAACTACCAACCGTAACCGCCGGCAGCTTATTAAGAGCCCTATACCATGCCAAATACCCGTATACTGATGCTAATCCTCCAAGATAAATGAGATTTAGCCACCCTGTTATACTGGGACAATAGCGTATTGTTGTATGAAGCATTTCAAACAGCGAGAACGGTATCAGCAACAATGTTCCAATCCATGTAGTATATTTGACTATCGTAAGTATGGAATAGATTTTTAAAAGTTTTTTTCCATAAACGCTGTATAACGCCCAAGAAACTGCCGTTAGCAGTATGAGTAAATCACCCCAGAATCGTTCCTTGTTATCGTGAAAACCTATGCTGCCGTTGGCAATAACCAAAATACATCCCCAAAATGCGAGTACAAGTCCTATAATTGCAGCACCTTTTAATTTTTCCCCTAGTAATACCAAGGAAATAATACCAATGAATACGGGAGAAAGACTTACAAGGATCGCGGCATCAGTGGCATTCGTATAGTTTATGCCGAAATGTTGCAATAAATAGTAAAATGTCACCCCTGTTGCCCCGAGAAAAATTACTAAAGGATAGTCTGCTGGTTTAATTCGCTCGGGATTCTTGTAATCAATGACAAGTAAAATAAATGAGGCTATACAATATCGGTATAGAGCTGATAATGCAGGTGATATTTCCTCAAGAACAATTTTAGTGGCTACAAATGTTCCTGCCCAAATAGTAACAACAAAAAAAAGTTCAAAATGAGTATAAATCACCCTATTACTAAGTTGCTCAGTTTTTAGATATTTTGCAATCATCCTATAATTTCAACCTCGAAGAACACTGTGCCACCTTCACTATATGGGGGACCAGGGTCTATGCACTGCACCGTTCTGGCAGTTAAACCCAAACCTTTTAAGTCCTTTCCCAGCCTTGCCGCAAAAACAGCGGGATAAATATTAGCAAATGCAAAGCTGCATACTCTATCGCTCTCTTCCAAAGATATTGTTGCAC
>JAEYSJ010000097.1 GCA_023434855.1 Bacillota bacterium
TTACAGCACTGTCTAAAAACCAGTTCTTTAAGTCAGGACTTATCTGAACAAAAACATCCACTTCATTACCTGATGTTATAGTAGCAAAAAAAGTATAACGAAATGCCTGTGATACATCCATTGGCGTAGAGCCAACTACCGATAATGGCTGCCATAAAGAAACCGGAGTTGTATTGACTGTTACTTTTTCTTCGAAAGATGGGCCCGGACAGGCTACTCTGTTCATAAAACCAACTCCCGAGCAGATATTCTTATATATAAATATGTGCGATTTATTGCAGTAATGTAAGGAATAAAGGTATAATTTTAATATTTTTGTCATTATGGCATGGTCCGCCTACAACTTATTAAGAGAAGCAAGTTTTGCATGCAGATCCTGAATCTCCCGGCGCAAACAAGCATTTTGATTTTGCAAATCGTCAATAAGTATGCAAAAAGTTTTGGCAATTTCGCGAAAATCGCTTACAACTTGATTCAAATCTTCTTTTTCCAGTGTATCATCGCTTTGCTCCTCTGAATTATTTTCCACTGATTCTTCTTTTTGCTGCAGGGATTGTATTGCTTCAATGGCGGCAATGGTTTCAATCACATCTCCCAAGTTAGAGAACACAAGACCGACCAGCGCTAAATCTTTTTTATCGAGATTTCTTGATAACATAATTCCCAAAATAGAGCCTGCAATTATAAGTTCATCAGCGTTTAGTGATTGCAAATTAAACATAGCAGCCATCCTTTATATTACCTTTATATAAGAATATGAGCGGACTGAAAATACGTTCCACGTAGTTTTTAGGTCGTCATTAAAGATTTATTGTAAAAAAGAAAGCCAGGATTTTCGCACACTTGTGCTATCCTAGCTTTCTCTTTGTTAGTCCGTATCATCCGACAAAATCATCGTTAGACCAGCGACCTGTTTTGGTAGTACCGTTGAGCAAGCGATAAGTACCATACCCCTGTTTTTTGCCGTTGAGAAATCCGCCTTCATAACGGCTGCCGTCAGGCCAGGAATAAATACCATAGCCGGTTCGTTTATCATCGACCCATTCACCTTCGTAACGGCTGCCGTCAGGCCAAATATATATTCCGCTGCCGCTTCGCTTATCATCAGCCCATTCGCCGGTATAACGGTTGCCGTCTGCCCAGGTCATGTCTCCTTTGCCTGTCCGCTTATTGTCGAGCCATTCGCCTTCATAACCGTCGCCTTCTGCCCAAGTCATGATTCCCTTGCCTGTCCGTTTGTTATCTATCCAGTTGCCTGTATAACGGTCACCATTAGCCCAAGTCATAACACCCTTGCCGGTTTGATTGCCATTAAGAAAGTCACCTTCATAACGGCTGCCGTTAGCCCACATCATGACTCCCGTTCCATCAAACTTGTTATTAATCCACTCACCCTCATAACGGTCGCCTTTAGCCCAAATGTAAACACCTTTGCCGTCAAATTTACCATTACACCAATCGCCTTGGTAATAGTCATTTGCCCATACTGAGCTTGGTCCCCATGTTTTAATCCCCTTGCCGTAATGTTTGCCTTTTAGCATATTTCCCTCATATCTGGTGTCAGGAGTGCCATTTATAAACCATTGCAGAATACCGTTGCCAGTAATAAAGCCTTCGGAATCGGCAGTACCTGACCACGTAGCCGTCTGATTAGATTGCGGCTCATCATTCCATACTTTATAACCCTTGTCAGTCAAGTACCACTCACCGGCAAATACCGGTCTGGGAAGAATAAGTAATGACAACACCAAGACAAGGCTTAACAGACTGAACCTGATTATTCTTTGCATGCAATTACTCCTCCGAAAAAATTTTCCCATTATTATTTTCTTCTCACAAAGCCTAAATTTCCAAGTCGAAATCCGCATCACTCTTTGTCTGAATTTCAGCTACTAATTTGCGCCATTCTTCATTGGACAGGAAAACCTGTCCAGGATCAATAACATGAGCCGGTACACGAAAGTTAATATTGTTGCCAAAGCTGGCTACGGAGAGAACGCCAGCGTGCAGCATAAGAGAGACATCGCCGGAATCAATAATTGGTAAAGCTTGTTGGAGAAATAGTTTACGGTTAATGGTTGCTTTCATAATACACCTCCCTCAAAAAATTGGCAGTGATGTGATAAAAGCAAATACTACGATTAATTACAACAAAGAAACATCATTCTCCTGCTGTAAAATGGTTATTTACTACTGCTATTCTTTGGCAAATACAGTTTAGTTACTTCTCCCCTTTGGTCATAATATAAACGTACCGCAATAATAGCCACGGATTTTTTTCCATGTGGCTTTTTATTTTTTACGGTAATAATATGATTAAGAGTAATGTCTGTCCAGAGCATAGCCCAAATCCTGGGTAATTCATTAACTTTGACAAGAAGGGGAGTAATTCCATGAAATTTGGCATCGTCGGCCCGGTATCAAAAGACATTGTTGTTTTTCCTAATGGCAAAATAACGCGGAAATTTGGGGCTGTTGCTTATACCGTTTCAGCATTGGCAAAATTGCTTGAAGGAACAGATAGTGAAATTATCTGCCTGTCTCATATCGATGCTGAGGATTACAACGATGTTGTCAAATTGTTGCGGCATCCCAATGTCAGCTTTCCGGCTGTCTGCGGTTCATACAAGGGAACAGAAATTGAATTGCACTATTTTGACGAGCAGGAGCGGATTAGCCGACAAAACTTTATCATGAGCCCAATTTCTGCGGGAGAGTCCCGCTTCATTGCCGATTGTGATCACGTGCTTTTTATGCCGCTGAACGATACAGACATTTCACTTAGCTTTATGCGGGAATTTCGAAAATATTCCAAAGCTACTGTCGTTTTTGATGTCCATGGGATGATTACCGGTGTGGACGAAAACGGCAACCGGTATAAAAAAAATTGGGATAATTCGGCGGCATGGCTAAAATATATTGATATCTTAAAAATGAATGATAAGGAAGTGGTTTGGGCATCCGGGGAAATGAATAAAGAGCATAGCGACGATAAATCTCATCTTAATTATGCAGTCAGTACTGTCAGCCAAGGATTGACGGCTTGCTGGATTACTTTTGGAGACCAGTCATCTCTTGTTGTCTGGCGGCGCGGTAATCGCATTTTATGGGCTAATGTACCGGTGGCTCATATCAGTCCGGTCGTAGATACAATTGGGTGTGGTGATACGGCATCAGCCGGGTTCATACACCTATATTCAAAACTTCATAGCCCGTTGATGGCTGTGATGTTGGGAAATATGCTGGGCTCCGTAAAGGCTACCGTTTACGAGCCGAGTGAATTTCCCACAGGACCGGAAGTGCGCGGTATGATTTCTCAGCATTATCGCGACTACTTGCATAGTTTGCTTGACGAGTTCTTATTACAGACCCAATTAATTGTTCATGAAGTCAAGGAGGAAAATCATCATGAAGGTGTTATGTACGGCGCAAATGGGGACAGGCACGGTAATGGGACAGACAATGCGGGTGGCAGCCATAGCCAAGGCTCTGCAACGCCGTGGTCATGAGATCAGGTTTATTGCAGCAGGGAAGTTAATTCCGATTATAGAAAAATTGGGGATTGATGTTGTTGAAGCCGATGACATGCCGGAATTTGATTATCCATCCAAAGAGGAGCGGGAAACAGAAGACTTTATGGTTAGGATGCAAGACATGATGGGTAAGATTATGAAAATAGAAACCGAAATAGCGCAAAAGGAAAAACCCGATATGATACTGAGCGGCACCCTCAGTGGCGCTCAGGCAGCAAAAAAATTAGGTATTCCTGCAGTAATGGTATTCTTGCAGCCTCACGGACAAAAGACGGTTAATATGTTTTCCAGTAGGATGAATGACCAAAGCAAAGGAGATTCCTCCATAGCTAAGGAGAGAATATCCAGTATGATGGAAGCTGCAAGTCTTATAATTCTTGAAGGGATGCCGGAAATAAGCGGTGGGATAAAATTCGAAGATTTGGGCAACGGACTGGCAGCAAAAAGCAATAATATCTCTTATTGCGGGCCACTGTTAACCTTATACCCCAATCAGCTGCCAGCGAGGGAAGAGTTAAAAGCATTGCATATGGGTGATAGAAACAAGAGGATGGTTTATATTACAATCGGCGGTGGCTCACAATTAATTGGGGAGCAGTTTTTAAAAATTGTGCTGGATGCTCTCAGAATGATGCCTGAAATAACGGGTGTTATTGCCACAGGGGTTGCTATTTCTGCTAATGTTATTAATAAGTATGAACCGCCGGATAATGCCATTATCCGTGGATTTGTGCCAGGAACCGAAATGATCAGGGCTAGCGATGTAACAGTCTTTCACGGCGGGTCTTCGACATTAATGACATGTATCGCCTGCGGCACCCCGGCTGTTATAGTGCCTTCCATCGGAGAGCAGGAGGATAATGCTGCAGTTCTTGCTCAATATAGTGCGGGAATCGTATTGGACAAGGAAACACTAACCCCCGGGATTCTGGCAGAGGCAGTACAAAAAATAATTGGCGACACCAGCTACCGCGCAGGGGCCGAGCGTCTTAAGGCCTTGGGGGAAAAATATGGTGGCGCGGAAGCGGCGGCAGCCATCGTGGAAAATATTGTTTCCCGGGAGGTGGTTTTTCATTGAAAGCACTGATTCTGGCAGCTGGTAAAGGAACCCGACTGCGTCCCATTACTGACTATATTCCCAAACCTATGGTGCCCTTACATGGTAAACCACTCCTGGAATGGGTGCTAATTCACCTGATTTCTTATGGTATCCGTGAATATATAATAGCCGTTAGTTACCTGGCTGAGCAGATTGAAAACTATTTTGGCGCTGGCGCCAGATGGGGTATTAACATTCAGTACAGCTATGGCCCGGCGCCTGCCGGCAAGGCAGGCGAAGTTTGGCGGGCGAAGGATTTTTTGCTCAATGAAGAGCAGTTCCTTGTTGTACCAGGGGATACCATCTGCCACTTGGATTACGGCGAGCTGATTCAGTTTCATTTACAACATGGCGGCATGGTTTCCGTTGCCTTGTCAACAAACTATCGTCTGGAAGTGGGGCTGGCTCAAGTGGACAGCAATAATCGAATAGTAAAATTCTTTGAAAAAACCAATTTGGACCGTCCTATAAGTACAGGGACATACGTGTTGAACAAAGGAATTTCGCCGTATATTGAAAGATTTAATCCTGCCGGAAAAGAAGTTGATTTACCGGGGGACGTTTTTCCCGTTTTACTTAAAGAAGGGATTGCTATACATGGCTTTGTCAGAGATTACGAATGGTGGGATATCGGCAAGATAAATGACTTTGAGGATTTAGCACATAAGCAATTTAAAGAAGCGGCGCCGATATTGTATGGAAATAACAACGATATAAAAAGCACAATACCCCCATTAATAGCAGAGTCTAGATCAGGCTACCTGCGGCAATGAAAGGGACACGGGGTGTTTTTTTAAGTATTATATCGAGCTATAAGTAATTTTTATGACTGTAATATTTACAAATCATGTTATATAATGATTAACGCTATTAAAAAGAGGAAGGAAGGCAATTGTTTTGCATGTTGCAAGAGGAACAAAAGGTATTAATAAGACTTGAAGACTTGCGTCGGCTTTTACATGAAACAGCCAGGGAAAAGGGAATCTCGCATCCTGATGTATTAAGCGTAAGTCAATTATTGGACAAGACACTAAATGAATATTATATTCTGATTCTGCGTAAGTAGCTACGCCTTACGATGTTTTCATAATTCGCAAGTTATCACCAACTATATATAAAAACGATGCCAAAATAAGAAAAGCTTCTCAGCTCAAAATGCTGAGAAGCATTGTTTTTTATGGCGGGAGCGTGTAGGAATCGAACCCACCCAGGATGGTACTGCCACCCCGCAAACAGTTTTGAAGTGCGATTACATTTGAAAAGGAGCTACCGAAAGATCGATTGTTTTTTAAATCTGATATATTAGCATGTCATAAACCGTCCAAATAGGGCGGTTTTTGTTATGTATTACGAAAAATCAACGATCTGTATGCGTGGTTCTTGTGAAAGATTCTATATAAGTAGTTGTTTTAATGAAGAAATAAGAAAGTATATTAGAGGGCAGGAAGATATCAAAAAAATGACCGATAATGTAAAAGAACTGGGCTATCCCTATCAAGGATAGCCCAGTATTAAGTGTAGAAAGTATCATGCACTTAAAGTGCAGTTTGGGATTTTTTGGGGGGTGATTATCAAAGATGCGCTAGCTGACTAGCAAAGTGGTAATTAATCAAAAATGAGGAGAATGCAAAATGGGACAGTACACAGTAGACGCGAATACAATTGCGTTATTACATTTTGATGGTGATTTGACAGACGCGGTGGGTAATTCTTGGGTAAACAAGGGATGTTCTATCAATACTTCAATGCCAAAGTTTGGCTCAGGGTGTCTCTATGCTCCGACTGGTTCGGTAGCAGTATGTACAAACAATAACTTTGCCTTTGGCAATGGAGATTTTACAATTGATTTTTGGATGTACTATGTCTCTGGAAATTCCGGAGTTAGTGGAGCTGGAGTTAGCACCGAAACAGCACCTACTGGAGCTAGTATTCAACCAGATCAAATTTGGTTAGGTAATAATTCTTCATCCATGGTTGTTATTTGTAATTCCGGGTTTTTTGTACCTAACGCGTGGGCACATTACGCTATTACTAGATCGAATAATACAACATATTATTTTGTGAACGGTGTTTTAAAAGCAACTGTTACCCAAGCAATAAACCTTAACTCAACTAGTATAGCAATTAATGCTAGATATTATAATAGTACAGGCGGTGAAGCTTACTACGATGAGCTTAGGGTATCTAATATAGCTCGCTGGACTTCCGATTTTACTCCTGGAGGAGAGACCACATCTGCACCAACGAATCTCGTTGCGACCGCCAGTGATGCAAATGTAACACTGGCGTGGACTGCAGTTGCTGGAGCTACCGGCTATAACGTAAAAAGGTCGACTGCTTCAGGTGGGCCTTATACCACTGTTGCGAGTGGCGTGACTGCAACCAGCTATGTAGATACTACTGTAACTAATGGGACCACCTATTACTATGTGGTAACCGCCACTGGAGCGAACGGCGAGAGTGGGAATTCCAATGAAGCCTCGGCAACACCAAAGGCAAACGGCAAGGCAATACTTGTGATCAATATGGAAGATGGGCGCCGCGAATATGAGCTATCCAAAACCGAGGTGGACAGCTTTATTAGTTGGTACGACACAAAAGCGAGCGGTAGCGGTTCGAATTACTATGTTTTCGACAAGTCCTTCAATCTCGGCCCGTTCACCAGCCGAAAAGACTATATTGTATTTGGCCAGATTATTAACTTTGAGGTAATGTCCTATAACGGCTAATCCCTATATAAAGAGGAGGAATATTAAATGGCTTACAATGCAAATTTACCGGCAGATACTACTGCACCGGCGGAGATCAGAGAGAATTTTAGGGCACTGAAAGAGGATAAGATTGTTGCAGCGGATACTGCGAATACCGCGACTAAGTTGGAAACTGCGCGGACAATTTCCTTGACTGGTGATGCAACTGGTTCTGCCACGTTTGACGGTTCGGCAGATGTCTCGATCACGGTGGACGTAACTAGCGCTGATACAGCAGCCGCCTGTAGCGGCAATGCGGCTACCGCGACGAAACTGGCGACGGCTCGGACGATAGCTTTTACTGGCGATGCTACCGGTTCACTATCTTTCGACGGCAGCAAAGATGTAAGTTCCGCGTTGACGCTGGCCAATTCGGGTGTGACGGCTGGTACTTATAAAAGTGTTACCGTGGATGCAAAGGGTCGGGTTACCGCTGGAACCAATCCGACTACGCTGGCGGGGTATGGTATTACCGATGCACTCCCACTATCTGGGGGTACTATGTCTGGTGCCATCGCCATGGGCGGCAACAAGATTACTGGACTGGTAGACGGAATGGCCAGCGGCGATGCGGTAAATTATGGACAGTTCGGGGCCTCGCTTACGGCTTCTGGTTATCAAAAACTACCAGGCGGGTTAATTATCCAATGGGGGACGTATAATAGAACTACTGCTGCCGGCACAAACGAATTTGTACCTTTAAATTACCCAATCCCATTTCCCAATAATGTTTTTTCAATTGCGGTAACAACGGGTACTTCATTGACAACAGCTTATTACGGTGCCGATTTGTACGATAATTCATCTTTTAAAATGGGTGTTGTAGAATCTTCAAACAATATGAGCGTTTCTATAAAATGGATTGCTATAGGGAATTAAGGAAGCAACATGATTAAAGTAAATTACGACTAGTTTACTGTTAGCGAACAGGAATTTAGTACCTTTACGATGTATAAACTATTAATGAATACGATAGAAAAAATGCGAGCCGCCTGAATGGGCGGCTTTTATTTTTGGCTTTAGCCTGTGGAGCGCAAAATTCACGCGCTCCACAGGCTAAAGCCAAAAATAAATAACCCCAGCTGAATAGCTGGGGTAGAGGTAACTAAACTTAAACAGATTCTTTTGCCAAAAGTCCTTTTGATATTAAAATGTTTTTTGATTGGTCGTCAGCAGGTCCGTAGCCTTTTTCTAATAAGCTATTAAGGTATACTTTATTATAAAAGAACGGAAAAAATAGCCAAGAAATTCCTACTGTAACAAAGCCTGCTACTAGTGAAATGATAAACCATTTTCCGTCACCACGGAGTAGAGGTACAAAACATCCGAAAAATAAAGAAGTCCAAGAAAATCCAGTTGGTGCTGTTTTGATTGCACCTATTTGATTTTTTAAAGTCACTGCCATAACAACAATCACTCCTTAGTAATGATTTACAGTCCTGCTTGTGCCTTACCAATTACCTTATTGTTTTGGAATTGCACATTCATGTTTGATCCATCAGGATTTTGCCACATATAAATTTTACTCTCAATTGCTCCCATTACACCTGGTACTGCAGGCATTGTCGTGGAGGCTCCTAATTTACCTGGATCACCAACTATTTCGGATACTTGTTGATAACTCATGCCATCTTGGATTTTATTAAACTTTTCCATTGTGATCTTTTTAGGAGAAGCACCATCACAACCAGCCAAAAATAAAGATAAGATCATAAAACAGATTACTAAGATTAGCTTTTTATTCAACATATAGTTTGTCCTCCTTTCATAATATTGTTAATTGTCAGTATATCAGAAAATAGTTGTCAAAATATGTCGTAATGTAGTAAATAATACTATAATATGTAAAATGGTAACAGGTTCATTGGTTTTTCAAGATTTGATTATAAAAAAATTATATTATAATGAAAGAAACTAGTAAAAAAGCTCATATTGACATGTTGCATTTTCATTAGCTAATTAACATATTCTTCTATACATATAAATTAAAATTTCTAAACTATAACGAAGAAAAATCCCTCTATCCTGGTTACCCAGAATAGAGGGATTTTTTTGAAATTGCACACTTGTTGCACACCAAAATATTTAAAGGCTCACGCGGCCTTGAATTCTCTATGGCGGGAGCGTGTAGGAATCGAACCCACCCAGGATGGTACTGCCACCCCGCAAACAGTTTTGAAGACTGCAGGAGCCACCAGGCCCCATCCGCTCCCATGAAGTTGACAGCATAATATATATTATCATGTTTTAGCGAAAAAGACAAATCATTGGAGTATTTAAAATAATGGTAAAACCGCGAATTGAGTTTTATTGTCTTTAATCAATATTTAGGGGTAAGAATGCAATAAATGCAGGAGTTTTACAAGAATATGTTGAATTAGATGGCTAATTTTTGCTTGCCATTTTACTTAGGAAGGTGCGGGATCGATTTTTGTTTTGATTATGGCTTAAACTGGATTTTTCCAGTGGAACTTTATAACTGCACAGTGATGGGGGAGAGGTATTAATGCTTGATATGATTTTTCCCAGGCTTTCCCGGGTAGAACGGATAAGGCAGCGCCAGAGAATGGCGTGGTCGGATCTTTTTGTGACCCTGCAGCTTTGGTTTTCAGGTTTTATAGCTGCAACGGCAGTTATGGCAATAGTTATTGCCGGTATACCCGGCTGCCGGCAGCATTTTCAGTCAGTGGTAAACAACGTATCTGATGCGGGGCTGGAGTCAGCCGTGGCAGCTATATCGATGGATGGGTTTGCCGCTGCTAACGGACTTCTGAAAGTATCCGAGGATATGGCTATTGTGGACAGAACCTCTGACGAAGATGCACAGGGTTTGTATATACGGAAAAGTTATTCCGCACAGACTAAACCGAATCTAAATCTTCCCAATAAATCCATTGTAATTAATTTGCCTAGCCGTATACTGGATTTTTATTCCGGCAATACATTAATTAAGGAATATCCGGTAGCTATCGGCAAGCCGTCAACAGTTACACCGATGGGCAGTTATACGGTGATTTACAAAGAAATTAATCCTGCGTGGTATCCTCCGGGAAAACATAAGGTTATACCTTCCGGCCCGGATAACCCGCTTGGTTACAGGTGGATAGGCTTTGCACCGTTATATGGCGTCCATGGCACCAATGCTCCTGCCTTTATCGGTGCCGCCGTATCTAATGGTTGTGTACGTATGAATGAAGCGGATGTGGAGGAGCTTTTTGAAACGGTGCCCGAAGGGACGCCGGTACGTTTGACTTACGAACTGACGAGGGTAAAGCTTGAAAATAATGGGCAAGTAACGGTGGGCGTCTATCCTGATGTATATGGCTATAAGAATAATCAGGTTACTTTGGCGGAAATAAAAGATAAATTGGCGGCTCTTGGCTGGGATGGTTTTGCAGGAGATGACATACTGGAACAGGTGATAAAAGAGCGTTCCGGCCGCCAGATACCGGTAATACAATTACATAAAATCAAGATAAACGGTGAGATGGTACAGGCATGGGCGGTGCTCTGGCAGGATACGGTGCTGGTGCCGGCATGGCCGGTGGCCACTGCTTTAAAGGAAGATGTTGTCTGGAATGAGGCTGACCAAACAGTGGCAAGCGGGTCACGTACAGTACCGGGCTTTATAAAAGGGGATGTGCTGTACATTACGGCAGAGAATGCTCAGGTCTTATTTGGCGGTTTTAGGTTATGGCACCCCCAGGAGAATTACTGGGAGTTTGTCTTGCCGTCTTTATCCCGGCGGAAATGAATAAAAAACCAGGTGCCGCGGCACCTGGTTAGTATCTGGATCAGAATTTATAACTTTTCGGGAAAGTGCAAACAGTTGATTTATCTGCAATTTAGCCGAAAAGTAACTTAAATTCTTTCCCAGTTCCGAAAACTGCGTTTTCTCTATTTATTTCGGCTTATCTGCCGGATCGATAATTGCAATATCGCCTTCTTCACCGGTACGAATTCTTACAGCATTCTCTAATGGATAAACAAATATTTTACCATCGCCAATATTGCCGGTCCAGCAAGCTTTCTTGGCAACTTCCAGTACTCTTTCCACAGGAACTTCGCAGACAACAACTTCTACTTTTACTTTTGGCACTAGGTTTACAGTAACTTCCTGGCCTCTGTACACTTCTTTGTGACCTTTGGAAAGACCGCAGCCGTAAACTTGGGTGACCGTCATGCCCGCTACATCAATGGCATTTAGAGCTTCTTTAAGTGGGTCAAGCTTCTCTGGACGGGTTATGATTTCAATTTTGGTAATTTTGCGCATAATGCAGTTTATGCCTCCTTAAATAAATGTTGACCATGGTATTCATTACCGGTTAGAATATCAGTTCTGCATAAGAATATAATCTCCTTCAAGAGATGAAATCTTCTGCAAATTACTTGCTGAACAGCGGTACTTTTTTTAGATTTGATAATAGTATTTGAGGTAATTGTAAAATGATAGTATGATATATTATAATTAAAATCAATGAAGGATAAATAAATTTTAGATATGATAAGTTTTTTGTAAAAAAGGAAATGAGGCGACTTTATGAGTGATTTCAGTCCCAAAGAACGCTTATTGCGAGTATTGAATAAACAGGAAGTAGACAGGCCGCCGGTCATATGTCCTGGCGGAATGATGAATTCGTCAGTTGTAGATGTTATGAATAAAACCGGCCATACCTTGCCGCAAGGGCATAATGACGCTGAATTAATGGCTGAGCTGGCTCATGATGTAAATGAGAATACCGGTTTTGAGAACTTTGGCATTCCATTTTGCATGACGGTGGAAGCGGAAGTGCTGGGCAGTGAAGTTGATTACGGCACCCTTAAATGTGAGCCTAAAATTGAGAAAGAAGCTTTTCCGTCGGTAGCCAGGGTGGAATTTAAGGATATCAGTGAAATGGGGAAGAACGCCAGGGTGAGAACTATTGTACATGCAGGCTATGCTTTGGCGAAGAAGTACCCGGATATCCCGGTAATCGGCAGCCTGTCCGGACCGATCAGTGCGGCAGCTTCTATTGTAGATCCTATGCAGTTTCTCAGAGAGTTAAGAAAAGATGCGCCAAACTCCCATCGGGTTATCGATTATGTAAGCGGCCATTTGATTGAGCTTGCCAGGCTGATGCTTGATAACGGCGTTACGCTTATTTCGATAGCTGATCCAACTGCTACCGGGGAGATTCTGGGTCCTAAGCTATTTAACGATTATGCAGTGCGCTATCTTAATAAGGTTATTGACGCCATTCATGCTATGAATAGCAGGGTTATTGTGCATATCTGCGGCGATATGAATGTAGTTAAGCATTCGGTGACTGAAATCAGGTCGGACGCCATCAGTACAGATGCTATGGTTAATCTGCGCTTATTGAAGCAGGAATATCCGCAATTGACAACAATGGGCAATTTAAGTACGTTTTTATTGGAGCTTGGTGATGGACAGAAGATTTCCCAGCAGACAGCAAGACTGGTACAGGACGGAATTGACATTATTGCGCCAGCCTGCGGGCTTAGTACATCCACTCCCATAAATAATATTACTGCTATGACACAGACAGTAAAGGAACGCTAATATGGTAAAGGTTAATTTTATAGCAAGAGGACTGACGGCTGAAGTCAAAAAGGGTACAACTATTTTGGAGGCCGCCCGGGCTGTTGACATATTAATTGAATCTCCTTGTAATGCCGAAGGAACCTGCGGCAAATGCAAAGTGAAGGTTAATCCTAAACATGTGCACCATTTGATTCAGGATGGAACGCATCATCTTTCCCAGAATGAAGAAATGGAAGGATATGCGCTGGCATGCCAGGCAAAAGTAATGGGAGATGTTGATGTAGAGGTTGTTGCTAAAAATCACAATAAAACATTACAGATATTAAGTCATGGAAAAAGTTTTGATATTATAATTGATAGCTTTATAAAAAAAGAGTTTGATGGTAGTGCAAAAACCTTAGTATATGCCGGGGAAAAGGTGATAGGAGAAGAACTGGGCGATACTTCTGCTTTGAATTACGGGGTGGTTGTGGATATCGGCACTACTACCTTAGTTACGTCTCTCGTCGACCTGTATACAGGTGATGAGTATGCTTCTATTTCAGCTCTCAATCCGCAAAGCCTGCTGGCGCAGGACGTATTGTCCAGAATCAAATATGCCTCGACTGAAGATGGCCTAACAGTAATGCATGGCGAAATTATTAAAGAAATTAACCGGATGATTGCTGACGTTGCCCAGGAAGCGGGCGTGAACCGGGAAAATATTTACGAAATTATTTTCAGTGGCAATACCTGTATGATTCATCTTGCTGCCAATGTTAATCCCTCTTCCCTGGGCAAGTACCCGTACATTCCTGGAATTCAGGGAGGAAGCCATATTAATGCTTCAGACCATGGTGTAAATATTGCCGATTTCGGTATTATTTATCTTCCCCCGATTATTTCCGCTTATGTGGGACCTGATATTACTTCAGGCGTTCTGGCAGCACGGCTTCAGGATCGAAAAGGTGTAACATTGTTTGTGGATATTGGTACCAATGGCGAGATGGTTATTGGCTCTGACGGACAGCTTTCAGCTACTTCAACTGCAGCAGGTCCGGCATTTGAAGGAATGAACATTACCCATGGGATGAGAGCAGCCAAAGGTGCGGTGGAGTTTTTCGAAATTCAGCAGGATGGCAGTATTATTATAAAGACCATCGAAGATGGAAAAACTGTTGGAATTTGCGGCAGCGGGCTTGTAGATATTGTTGGAGAACTTGTAGCCAATGGCGTGCTGGCGAAGAATGGCAAGTTTGTATCGCCCGACAATCCGGAGATAAAGCCCGGATTAAGGAAAAGACTTGTAAAACATGACGGCAAACTGGTATTTGAGATTGCTGACGGTGTATTTCTTACGCAAAAGGATGTGCGTCAGGTCCAATTGGCGAAAGGTGCTGTCAGATCCGGGATAGAGTTTTTGTTAAAGAGTAAAGGAGTAAAGGCCGATGAGGTGGACAAGGTGCTTATTGCCGGTTCCTTTGGCTACCATCTGCGCGCCAAAAGCCTTATCAATATTGGACTTTTGCCGGAAAATTTAACGGGAAAAATCGACTTTATCGGCAATACCTCCAAATCCGGCGGGCGGGCCTTTCTGTTAAATGTTGCCTACAGGCGGGAAATGGAAGATTTGGTGCAAGATATTGAAGTTGTGGAACTAGCCAATCATGAAGATTTCGACAAGGTTTTTGTAGCCTGTCTCGGATTCTGATATTGAAAAAAGGAGCAGGCACTTGACGTAAGCAAGCGCCTGCTCTTTAAGGTTTTAAATTAATATTTGTTTATCCCGGAGAATGATGGTTCGACTATGATGCGATAAGAAGGAAGATTATTTAGGCATATCCGCCGGATCGATGATGGCGATATCGCCTTCTTCACCGGTACGGATTCTAACGGCATTTTCGATGGGATAAACGAAGATTTTGCCATCGCCAACGTTGCCAGTCCAGCAGGCTTTTTTGGCAGCTTCCAAAACTTTTTCTACAGGCACTTCACATACTACGACTTCTACTTTTACTTTTGGCAACAGATTAACGGTAACTTCTTTGCCGCGATATACTTCCTTATGGCCTTTGGAAAGGCCACAGCCGTAAACTTGGGTAACCGTCATTCCGGCAACTTTAATGGCATTTAAGGCCTCTTTCAGATCTTCAAGTTTTTCCGGACGGGTAATTATTTCAACTTTAGTTATTTTTCGCATGTTCATGTCCTCCTTATTTAGGCCGGATTAGTATAATACAAATTTATTTGGTAGTACTGGGATCTAAGCTTAAACTGGTTTTAACACCAAGTTCAGCGTCGGCAAAGGATGACATGCTAATGCCGAGAGCCGAGCCGGTAGTGATATCCTGGTAAGCATAACCTCTTTCACCGTGTTCGGTGAGATCAAGGCCTTCGATTTCTTGCTTAACATCAGCCCGTACTTTCATAAAGAGGCTCAGAACTTTTATAATGATAAAGGTCATTACTGCGGCGAAAACCCAGCTTGTAGCCACACCAATAATTTGTGTAGTCAATTGGTCAGGATTGCCAAAGAACAAACCATCAGCACCTGCCGGATTAACAGCTTTGGAAGCAAACAGGCCGGTAGCAAGTGCACCCCAGGTACCGCCGACACCATGTACGCCAAAGGCATCAAGGGCATCGTCATAACCTAACTTAGCTTTTACAATACTTACAGAAAAGAAGCAGATAATACCTGCGAGCAGACCGATGATTACAGCAGGAAGCGCACTGACGAAACCGGAAGCAGGAGTGATTGCAACAAGACCGGCTACACAGCCGCTGGCGGCGCCAAGTACAGTCGGTTTGCCGTTATGGATCCACTCAGCAAACACCCAGGATACTGTTGCGGCAGCGGCAGCAGTATTGGTAACTACGAAAGCGCTGGCAGCCAGACCGTTGGCAGCTAAAGCACTGCCGGCATTAAAACCGAACCAGCCAAACCACAGGAGGGAGGCGCCAATAACTGTCATGGGAAGATGATGAGGCAGCATTGCTTCACTGCCATACCCTTTACGTTTGCCAATCATTAAAGCAATGACCAGACCGGAAACACCGGAGATAATATGAACTACGGTACCACCGGCAAAGTCAAGCACACCCATATCGCGCAACCAGCCGCCGATGCCCCATACCCAGTGGGCAACAGGATCATATACTATGGTAGACCAGATTAAAGTGAAGACAACGAAGGCCGGAAATTTCATACGTTCGGCAAAAGAACCAGTAATAAGTGCCGGAGTAATCACTGCGAACATTGCCTGGAATATCATAAAGGCCAGATGAGGAATAGTTGCTGCATAATCGGCATTAGGGTCCTGGCCGACGCCATTCAGGCCAACCCAGTCCAAGTTACCGATAATATGGTTAACGTCAGGACCAAAAGCAAGGCTGTAACCCCACAATACCCATTGTACTGAAATAAGTCCAACAATAAAAAAGCTTTGCATAATTGTGGTTAATGCATTTTTGGTTCTGACCATGCCGCCGTAAAATAGGGCCAGGCCGGGAGTCATCAGCATAACAAGCGCGGCGCTGATAAGTACGAAAGTTGTATCACCTGAGTCAATCTTCGGAGCAGCTGCCGCTTCTTCGGCAAACACCGTTGGTATGAATGTAAGCATCATGAAGAAACAAAAACTTAAAATGGACCAAAACTTTTTCATAAAAATCCCTTCTTTCCTATAAATTATAGTTCTTTCTGATAGGATAACCTCAATAATAATCTGCATCCCCCCTGTGGAAAATAATAAAAGGCGCCCAAATATCAGCAAGATATGAGGACGCCTTTGTCCTGGGACGCACTCGGCAATGAAAATTAAACAGAAAAAGCCTTCGCAATCATTGCGAAGGCCCCATTGCCTTATTAATATTAACTTTATGTACGTAGTATATCAGTAATGTAAAACGGTGTCAATGATTTTTCAGCGTCTGAAAATTACGAATTTATTAATTCGCATACATCTCTTCGTACACATAGGCAATAATTGCCTGGTGCAGTTAACAGGAATTAATTAATTCCGCGGGAAATTACATAAATACAGTATTAATGAGGGGCAGATATAATGAAATGAATGAGCTTATTGCAGTTATTGTTGCCGCAGGATTAGCAGCGTTTAGTGTTATGAAAGGTGTTTTATTGTCACTTTATATAGGTTTGTTCTTAGGCAATATTTGCGGGTTTACCGGAGTGTCTGACAGGTGGCGGAATTTAGTGCCATTTATTACCCGGATTACCGGTTTGTCTCCCGTCAGCTCAACATCAGTCATCTTGTCTTTTGGTGATCGTACTGCCGGAATGGCAGCTTTAGCAGCTGCCAGGAAACGGTGTGCTTTAAGCGATCGGGAAATTATTGCCGCGAACTTGGTGGCTAAAGCGCCTTCTGTTGTACAGTCTTTTGTCTTTTCCTTCATTCCTGTCATGCTGCCCTTGTATCCTAAAAACATTGTGATCCACTTTTTAATAATATATTTTCTGGCATTTTCCGCAATAACGGGGATAGGGATAGTATTTGCCCGGTTATTACCCGGGAGGGATGACTTATCGTTGATGCCAGAAGGTTTGGAAAGTGTCCGGATTATTTCCTGGTTTCCGGCGATAAGGCAGGCAGTAAATGATACTTGGCAGCCATTTATTAATATGACATGCTGGATGACAGGAATGTCATTTGCAGTCATGTTGCTCATTAAAACCGGTCTGCTGACCCGGCTGGCAGCCGATTTGCCATCCATAAACGGTTTAGATGCCAATTCAGCCGCAATAGTCGGTGCGGGTATAGTGAGTATGTTAGGTGGAGTGGCTGCGGCAGGAACAGCTTTTAATGAAGGAACAATTTCACCAGGCATAATAGTGCCGCTTTTATTGTCAGTTTCGTTGGTTCACAATTGCTATGACTTGTTCGTTTCATCCTTGCCCAGAACTATCGGTATATTTGGGAAAAGTCTGGGATTAAAAATTGCGTTATGGAGTTTTATTATTACTCAGGCGGTTATGGCTGTCGCAACCGTCTTTGCAATTAAAGACTGGTTATAGGCTGTATTCCGGCAAAAAATAACTAATCAAGATAAAATGATATGATGATTGTAGTTATTATTTGGAGGTAATTACTATTATTTTACAGAAGTCAATATTCTTGTAGCGAGATTTCATATATAATAGTTATAATGGTACGGTCAGGTATTTGAATTAGATTCTTTTGGTCTTGTTATTGCTGAGAAGGTGTTGGGAGGCGATGGAATGGCGCGTTATATTATTAAAAAATACCCAATTCAAGAGGTTGCTCCCAGTATGATAGTTGGCAACAGCATTCTGTGCGACAACGGCAGGTTTGTTTTAAATGATGGTATCAGGCTAACGCTTGGAATGATAGAGCAGCTGAAGAAATGGGGCGTCGAATTTATTGATATCCGGGAGAAGGCACCGCCCAAACAAATAGAAGTCGATGGTCCGTTACGGGCATGTGAAAAGAAATTTTACAAGCGATATAATGCTACATTGGAATTTTTTAAAAAGTCATTTGAGGCCGTACGATATCTTAAAATGGTGCCGGTAAACGAGATGCGTACTTTAGCCGAACAAGCACTAAAGGGTCTTGTGGATGTTGCAGGTGCCGTAAATTTTTTATTGATGGTGAGACATAAGGATGATTATACTTTTCACCATTGTATTAATGTAGCGATATTTTCCGGCATATTGGGCAGATGGCTGGGTTACAACGGTGTCGAACTGCAGGAATTAATTTTGGCCGGTTTGCTGCATGATATTGGGAAGGCGCAGATTCCATTAGAAATTTTAAATAAACAGGGTAAATTGTTGTCTGAAGAAATGGAAATAATGAAAAAGCATAGTTTATTAGGCTATGCTTTGCTGAAAAATGCCGATGAAATTCCACTTAGTGTCCGGCTTGGCGTGCTGCAGCATCATGAACGTATGGATGGCAGCGGGTATCCTTTTAACCTTCCGCAGGAAAAAATCCACCCTTATGCCAAAATCATTGCCGTGGCTGATATCTATGATGCTATGACTTCTGACCGGGTGTATCGGCGGCGGACAACTCCTTTTACTGTAGCCGAAATGGTGATGGCAAATATGTTTGATCAATTGGATCCGGTTGTATGCACCACCTTTCTTAACAATGTCCGCGATTATTTTGTCGGGAATGTTATTCGCCTTAGCGACGGAAGGATGGCTGAAGTAGTTTTCCTGAGCAAGATCAGTTATGGGCGTCCGGTAGTTCGTACTGAAGAGGGTGAGTTTATTGATTTGGAACAGCATAAAGAAATCAGCATTGTAGAAATGGTAAAGATATCATAAATATTTTTCCGATTATTATTGCACTTTTGTCTATTTATGATAAAATCATATAGTGCAATTTTAAAAAAGGCTGGGTCAGAATGCTTTGATCCTCGCAGACGATTCATGGGAGCTTTCTGAAACAGACCGAGAGAGGGGAGCGGGATATGAGAGAAACATTTAAACTGCAACAACCGGGAGTAGAACTGCTGGCTGAAAAATATGGCACACCATTGCTGGTGTTGTCATTGGAACAAATTGCCCAGAATTATAAATTTCTGGCCAAACATTTGCCAAAAGTTAAGCTGTATTATGCTGTAAAAGCTAATCCAGATGAGCGTATTATCCGGACACTGGCCGACCTCGGCTCCTGTTTCGATGTGGCTTCAGACGGCGAAATGAAGGTCCTGACAGGGATGGGGATTGCTCCCGAACGCATGGTTTATGCCAATCCTGTCAAGACGGCAAGCGGTTTGGCGGTGGCTAAGCGTACCGGTATATATAAATTTACTTTTGATAATGAAAGTGAAATTGGGAAAATGGCTAAAGCTGTTCCAGGGGGTAGTGTACTCCTTAGAATCCGGGTTGATAATCCCAAAGCTTTGGTTGACTTAAATAAAAAGTTTGGTGCACATCCTGACGATGTGCTGCGGCTGTTGTCGCTGGCACGGGAGCAGGGGCTGGATGTGGCTGGTTTGTGTTTTCATGTAGGCAGCCAGTCGACGGACGGCAAAGCGTACGTTGATGCCTTGAAGATCTGTCGGCGTCTGTTCGATGAAGCGGATAAGTATGGATTTAATCTTCGGATTTTGGATATCGGGGGCGGATTCCCCATTCCGGCGGTTAACGAGAATATTGATGTTCTGTCGATGACGTGTCAGATCAGTGCATTGTTGACTGAACTTTTCCCTGATATTGAAATCTGGGCTGAGCCTGGCCGGTTTATTTGTGGTACTGCTGTAAACCTAATCACTAAGGTTATTGGTGTGCAAAAACGCAATAACCAGCAATGGTACTTTCTCGATGATGGTTTATATGGCACTTTTTCAGGTGTCATTTTTGACCATTGGGATTTTGAACTGGAAACATTTAAAAGCGGTGTGCAGATTCCGGCGACTTTTGCCGGCCCAAGCTGTGATTCCCTGGATATTATGTTTCGCGATAAAATGACTATGCCGCTTGAAATAGATGATCTTATTCTTGTTCCCAATTGCGGAGCGTACACTTCTGCTTCGGCAACTGTATTTAACGGCTTTGCCAAAACTACCATGATTGTTTGGGAAGAAGTGAGGGATGAAATTGCAACCCGGGCCGAAATGGCGGCAGCGGTGTAACACTATATAAAAAAAAGATGCCTTTGGCATCTTTTTTCATATTATGGCGAGCGGGGGAAAACGATTAACCGCCAAGGACGCCAAGAACGCCAAGGGATTTTTATTGTTTCCGGTGAAGCAAATTTTGTCTCGGTATGCGAGATGTTTCTAAAAGAGGAAAGCATTTAGAAATTTATAAATAAAATCCGATGTTTTGTTTTTTGGCGCTTTTGGCGTCCTTGGCGGTTAGACATTTCTTTAACAATATGTTGATTGTCGAATGATATTCAAAGACACTGGGCGGTTTTTATGAAAAGAAATTATTATATAATGTCGAATGATATAAGTTGGGGCAATGGTCCCAAATAAAACAAGGACCTTGGATTGATAGGAGCGGATGGCCGGGTAGGGTATAATTAGGTTAAAGGCAATACAGGTCAGGAGGGAGAATAGTGGCAAAGCTATCAAACAGGAGTCTTTTGGGTATTGCTGTAACTTTTGGTCTGTTGACAACATTGCTTGTATATAACTATTTGCAGGGAGCTGTTAATAAGCAAGCTGTCCAGCAGGAAAGTACATCTGTAATAATCGCCAAAGTCGATATTCCGCCGAAGACCCAAATTACAGCCGATATGGTTCAGGAGATGAAAATGCCCCCTGAGTATTTGCAACCCGGTGCTGTGCAGGACATGAAAGCCGTAGTTGGTGTGATAACCCGGGAACGAGTTTTAACAGGTGAACAGATCACCGAGCGGCGGCTGGTCCTGGAAGGCAAAGCCGTAGGCTTTACCGGGATTATCCCCCGCGACAAACGGGCGGTAACGGTAGCGGTTACAGAAGTAACAGGAGTAGCCGGCTTTGTCAAGGCAGGAGATTATGTCGATATTGTTGCGACCTTTGATTCGTCCGCCGCAGGGGATAATGTCAGCCAGGTAATACTGCAGAATGTGCAGGTGTTGGCTGCCAATCACGAAACTGAAATCGGAGTGGTCGGAGCTGCCGTCAAGGATGCACCTAAAGATGCCATCAAGACTACTACTGTAACTGTAGCTGTTGCACTTGATGAAGCCGCTAAATTGACATTAGCTGAGGAAAAGGGAAAAATACGCCTGGCTTTACGGCCGTATTTACCGACAGAAAGTCTGGCGATTACCGCCAGCGTAACTCCGAAAGATATGGTAGGAATTCATGTTTCACCAGTACAAAATAATAGTGAAAATACTGCTCCGGCTTCACCTCCAGGTTCACTGCCTGCAAGTCAGGCCCCACCCAGAACGGAAAATGACGGTAAAGGCATCCAAATGATCCGCGGTACCAAAGCACAAATAGTCCCGGTTTACTAGCAAAAAAGAAAGAGGGTAGTACAATGGGGCGATTACGTAGTACATATCTTCTCCTGTTACTATTTTGCATTATGATGCTGACCGCACCGGCAGCAGCTGCCGAAAAAATGGCTGTGGCTGTCAACCAGTCAAGGGTGTTGAATTTTTTCGCCGTGGAACGGGTGGCGGTAGCGAACCCTGATATTGCCGATGTAATGGTGGTTTCCGGCTCGGAAATCCTTCTGGTCGGCAAAGCGCCTGGGGTGACTACGCTGCATGTCTGGTCGGCAAGTGGACTGGAAAGCTATGAGGTGGAAGTGGCGACTGATGATACATCTGCAACTAATGAAATAAAATCTATTTTAGGCTTAAGGAACATTAATGTAAGCAAAATCGGCAAAACAATCATTTTGGAAGGCAAAGTCAGTGACCAGTATCAGAAAAACCGTGCCGAAGCAGTCGCAGCGTCTTATGCCGACAAGGTGGTAAACCTGCTGGAAATAACAAGTCCTAAACAGGTGAAAATTGAAGCTAAAGTGGTGGAGATTGATCGGACAAAGTCCCGGCAATTGGGAATAGCCTGGGGTAATACCGTTACGGCGCCAAGTGTGTTTTCTTTTGGACAAAGCGTCCAGAACTCTATTCTCGGCCGCAGTTTAGGCAAGCTGGGCAGTATTGCGGACATCAACGGCGAGCTGGATGCTTTGATTAAGAACGGTTCGGCTCGAATTTTGTCTCAGCCAAATGTCATTACTCTTAATGGTGATAAGGCCAATATAATGGTTGGCGGTCAGATTCCCGTACCTGTCAGTCTGCAGAATGGAACGATTTCGATAGAGTGGAAAGATTACGGGATTAAGCTGGATATAGAGCCTGAAGTCAATGTTGACGGTCTGATTAATAGTAAAATAAAAGCTGAAGTGAGTTCACTGGACTGGGATTCAGCCAAAAGTATTAAATTAGGCAATAATATGGAAATTCCGCCACTGAAAGTAAGTAGAGCGGAAACTGCCATTGCCTTGTCCTCCGGACAGACTATGGCAATTGGCGGCTTAATTTCCAGCCAGGATACTAAGAATATAACCAAATTGCCGCTGCTGGCTGATATCCCTGTGCTGGGAAATTTGTTCAAAAGTTCCTCTTTTAACCGAAATGAGACTGAACTGTTGATTTTTATTACCCCCAGCATTGTTGATCCGTCTGAGTACTTGCCGGAGGCGACACGGGAGATGAAGGACTTTGTAAATGAACGTCCGTGGGGAGGAAGCAATGATGACGGAAAAAATAAAGGTGTTAATCGCTGATGATATAGCTGCCACCAGGGAAAGCATCTGCAAACTGATGGAATTTCACCCCGAAGTGGCTGCTGTGGCTCAGGCCGGTACGGCGGAGGAAGCTATTAGTAGTGCCAAAGATGCCAAACCTGATATCATTCTTATGGATGTTAACATGCCGGGAATGGATGGTATTACCGCAACACAAATTCTGACGACCGAGCTGCCTGATGCTGCCATTATTATAATGAGCGTACAGGGGGAGCAGGAATACTTGCGCCGGGCGATGATTGCCGGTGCCAAAAACTATCTGGTCAAACCATTTACCAGCGATGAACTTTTGCAGGCGATCAAACAAGTGCATGCCAATGAGCAAAAACGCAAGAATGTGCAAAGAAGTGAACCCCAGTCACTGGAAATGGGAAAAGTGATTACCGTATTCAGTACCAAAGGAGGAATCGGTAAAACTACTATCGCAACCAATCTAGCGGTTGCTTTGGCAATAGAAACAGGGGATAATGTTGGGATGATCGATGCCGATCTGCAATTTGGAGATGTTGGGCTATTTCTAAATATATTGCCGCAGGCTACCTGCGCAGATTTAATAAAAGATATTGATAATTTGGACGCGACGTTGCTTGAGGGTTATCTAACACCTTTTAATGCAAATGTAAAGGTACTGCCTGCCCCCTTTCGCCCTGAGCAAGCTGAAACTATCAGCGGTCAGCATTTGGCAACAATTTTAAAAACTATGCGGGGTATGTTTCAATACATTGTAGTCGACACCGCACCAGTCTTTAATGATACCATGCTGTCTGTTTTGGATGCTTCCGACCAGGTACTGGTAATATCATCGATGGATTTGCCGACAATCAAGAATGTTAAGCTGTGTCTGGAAATTATGGAGTCAATCAACTATTCGCCGGAAAAGATTAAACTGGTGCTTAACCGTGCTAACTCGGAAGGGGGCTTAGAGCTGCGGGAAGTTGAGGAAAGTCTTCATTATTCTTTCACTGCCACACTGCCCAGTGAAGGTAAAATTGTAGTATCTGCAGTGAACAAAGGAGTCCCTTTCGTTGTCAGTCATCCCGAAGCTGAAGTGTCAAAAAGCATGTTCGGACTGGCAAGAACCATTGCCGGCAGGGAAGAGAAAACTAAGGAAGAATCCAAGGGTGTGATGGACAGATTAAAGCGTCTGTTTGGATAGTGATTAGTAACAGGAATAGATGATTTGTAACAGGCTCTAATGGGGGTAAGGTATATGGCGTTAATTATCTTGATATCAGCCTTTCTTACCATATTCTGTATCGCTATTTTTATTTATCGTATTTTGGTTTCAGATAAACGTACCGTTGCCCTGCGTATTAAGCAATTTGTGGGCCGCTGCCAGCCGCAGGAATCGCCGCTTAAGACAGCGACTACGCTCAAACAGACGAGTGGTGGTCAGACACTTATACGACGCTTGAGTAAACATTTTGAATCTTTGCAATGGTCCCGCCTGATGGAGCACAAACTTATCCAGGCCGGAATACCGTTGCGGGGTTCGGAGTTTATCGTTATTTGTGTGGGATCCGCTTTAGCGGGATTTGTTGTCATATTTCTGTTAAGTGGCGGCAGTCTGCTGAGGGCTTTAGTTGGCGCATTCGTCGGTTGTTTTATCCCGCTCGTTGTTTTGCGGATAAAAATTGATAAAAGAGCGAAAGCCTTTAACGAACAACTGGGGGATTCTCTTATTCTGGTTGCTAATTCCCTGCGTACTGGATATAGTTTTATGCAGGCTATCGAAATGGTATCCCGGGAAATGCCGCAGCCTATTTCAGATGAATTTGGCCGTGTGCTAAAGGAAATGGGCCTGGGAGTGCCAACCGAACAGGCGATGAACAATCTCGCAAAAAGGGTTAACAGTGATGATTTGGACTTAGTGGTTACCGCCGTGCTTATTCAACGCCAGGTAGGCGGTAATTTGGCTGAGGTGCTGGACAATATTGCCGGTACCATTCGCGAACGGGTAAAAATAAAAGGTCAAATAAAAACACTGACTGCCCAGGGGAGAATTTCCGGTATAATTATCAGCCTGCTGCCAGTGGGGATTGGTAGTGTAATATACCTGATTAATCCTGAATACATCAGCTTGCTTTTTACCCATCCTTTAGGCAAAGCCATGCTGGCTGCGGGAGTGGTCAGTCAGCTCATGGGGATTATGTTTATCCGAAAAATTGTTAATATTGAGGTATAGCGTATTATAAAAAGAGGGTGAAAATTAGCCCCTCTTTTCCTTGTTTTCCCGGAAGGGATAAAACTATTATTTAGCGAATGTTGTTACAGAAAAAATTAAAGATGTATTTAAAAAGTTCTGATTGAAAAGTGAGATTTAGGTATAGGGTGAGTTTATGCAGAAATTGGATATGAAAATTCTCGATAAAATTGTAAAGAATACGATTGCGGCTGTGGAGAAAGGCAAGTCACAGATTTTTGATATTTATGAAGCTGCACGTGATGAGATGGAAAATATCCGTAAAGACGTTGAACGTATAAAGCAAGAAGCGGCGGATATCATTATTAAGGTTGATGAACTTGAAAAGAAAGAACGGCGGGCCCGGTTAAGATTAATGGAGGTCAGCCGTAATTTTCGCGTTTATTCGGAAGATGACATAAAAGCTGCATATAGTGATGCTAATAATCTGCAGATTGAACTGGCAGTGGCACGCGAATATGAGCAAAACTTAAGACGCCGGCGGGATGATCTGGAGGTGCGTCTCAAATCCCTTAAAAATACGGTGGGAAAGGCGGAAGGTCTGGTTTCGCAGGTAGGCGCCGTGCTTGGCTATTTAGGGAACGAGATGGGGGGAGTGGTGACCCAGATTGAGTCACTCCAGCAAAGTCAAATTTTTGGTGCCAGAATTATTAAAGCCCAGGAAGAAGAGAGGCGCAGGGTATCACGGGAGATTCATGACGGACCGGCGCAGGCTATGGCCAACATAGTTTTCAGGGCCGAGGTGTGTGAACGGCTTCTTGACCTTGACGTTGCCCGGTGCCGGACCGAACTTAAGGACTTACGGGAACAGGTGCGCCAGTGTCTTAAGGAAACCCGCAAGATTATCTTCGATCTGCGGCCCATGACCCTCGATGACTTAGGGTTAGTGCCTACCATTAAGCGGTTTTTAGAATCCATGAAAGAACGCAGCGGCATAGTATTTGAGGTTCGGATTATGGGTGAGGAAAAACGGCTGGATTCATACATGGAAATCGGTTTGTTTAGAACTATCCAGGAAGCGATTAATAATGTGGAGAAGCATTCTAAAGCCACCGATATGGAAGTACGGATAGAATTTCGCCGGACTTTTGTTGTAGTTGTTGTCGAGGATAACGGTCAGGGGTTTGATGTCAGTCAAAATGTTGGCAGTGAGAGCTTTGGGCTGATGGGTATGCGGGAGAGAATAAACCTGCTAAAAGGTGAAGTCGTAGTGAAGTCGGAGCTGGGGAAGGGTACTAAAGTTCTGATAAAAGTGCCCCTGTAGAAATTTGGAGTCCAGGCATGTTCTTCTAAAGACAGCTTGATCGCCGTCGCGGTTTATGTGACCTGTCTCTCTTTATTTAAGCGGTATTGCAGATAGGTATTTGAAACATTCTGGGACAACAGTCCTGATCAATATACGACCGAACACCCACATGAAATTGAGACCAGAGGACGATATGAATAACTGCCGGCCTTTGTTACAATAACATTAGAAACAGATTATGGCTCCTAAATTTTAAGAAATACAAAGGAGGCAGGACAATGAAAAAGGTATTTCAAATGTTGGTCTGGTTGGAGAATGTGAAGGCAGTGATCCGGAATGAAAAAGGTCAGGGTATGGTTGAGTATGGACTTATTTTAGCCCTTATTGCGGTTGTGGTAATTGGTGTTATGACAACTATGGGAACTAATCTCCAGGCTATGTTCCAGACTGTTGCCAACAAGATTCAATAATCATAGGAAATGCTTAAGTTTCTTTGGTAAATACCCCCGGCAGCCCGGGGGTTTTATTTTTTGCATATTTTCATATGATTAGATGATTTGGGTAGAAAGTATTTTAAATATGAGATACACTTGTAAATGTTATAATAAAGTAAGAAGGCGAGGTTAGCGGACTAAAAATGCTTGAATATCAACTTTTCCGGTACGCCATTGTTGGCGGCATTGCTTTTATTATTGATACAGGCACGCTGTTCCTGATGACGGAATTTTTTCATATCCACTACCTCGTGTCGGCAGCAGCTGCTTTTATTGCCGGATTGATAACCAATTACCTTTTGAGCATAAACTGGGTATTTGAGCATCATACGTGCCAATCCCGCAACCAGGAATTTATCGTTTTTGCCGCGATTGGCATACTCGGATTGGGAATGAACGAACTGTTTATTTGGTTTTTTACCGAAAAGGCCGGTTTGTACTATGTCCTTTCTAAAGTATTGTCAACCGGTCTGGTGTTTTTATGGAATTTTTATGCCCGTAAAATAATTTTGTTTCGTCAACAAACAGCGGGAAGGTGATATAAATGCCGCAAAAAAAAGCATGCATAATTGGCGCCGGACCGGCGGGTCTGACAGCGGCGCTGGAATTGCTAAAACATACGGATGTTAAGCCTGTGATTTTCGAAATGGATCAGACCGTTGGGGGGTTATCGCAAACGGTTAATTATCATGGCAACCGCATAGATATCGGTGGCCATCGTTTTTTTTCCAAATCCGACCGTGTCATGCAGGCATGGCGGGATATTCTGCCCCAGGAAGGACAAGAGTTAAAAGCGGAAAACACAGATAAAATTATGCTCGTACGTGAGCGCCTGTCACGTATTTTATTTTTGCGAAAATTTTTTGCTTATCCGTTGGCGCTTAATTTGGATACATTGAAAAAATTAGGGCTCACCCGGGTAATGATGATCGGCCTAAGTTACATCGGTGCTCAGATACGGCCTGTCAAACCGGAAAAGACGCTGGAGGATTTTTTTATTAACCGGTTTGGCCGGGAGCTGTACAGGACGTTCTTCGAAGATTATACCGAGAAGGTATGGGGGGTTCCCTGCTGCGACATTCCCCGCGACTGGGGAGCTCAGCGGGTTAAGGGGCTGTCTGTAGGCAAGGCTGTTTGGCATGCCGTTAAAAAACAATTCACCTTCCAGGAAAGCCTGGCACAGAAACAGACTGAAACAAGTCTGATCGAACGATTTCTCTACCCTAAATATGGTCCCGGGCAGTTATGGGAAGAAGTGGCGGCCGACATTAAAGACCGTGGCGGGAAAATACTGCTTGGACATAAAATTACGGGGATTGAATGCAGTGGAAAACATATACAAAATATTACTGTGTTGAATGAAGAAATCGGCGATAGTAGTCAAATAGCCTTGGACTATCTTTTGTCCTCCATGCCTGTGAAAGACCTGATAAATGCCTTGACAGGAGATGAAACACCACCCTTAGTGAAGTTGGTGGCCAATGATCTAATGTATAGAGATTTTATAACAATCGGCGTTATGCTGCCGCAGGCAAAATATCAGGTTCCGCCCGATAACTGGATCTATGTTCAGGAAAAGGATGTTAAGGTTGGCCGGATTCAGATTTTTAACAACTGGAGTCCATATATGGTGAAAGAACAGCATGTTCTTTGGCTTGGACTGGAATACTTTTGCAATGAGGGCGATGATTTATGGAATGAACCGGATAGCAGTCTGCAGGCTTTGGCAGCGAATGAGCTAAGAAAAATTGGATTCATTGATGATTGCCGGGATGTACTTGATTCAATAGTAATTCGCATGCCTAAGGCTTATCCTGCTTATTTTGGCAGTTATAAACAATTTGGCGTTATCCGGGAATATATTGATCAGATTGGCAATCTGTTTTTGATCGGACGCAACGGTATGCACCGTTATAATAATATGGATCATTCCATGCTTACTGCTATGGCAGCGGTGGAGAATATCGCCGCCGGTATTGTTACCAAAGGCAATCTTTGGTCTATTAACGCCGAGGAAGAATACCACGAGCAAAAATGATATGTGTCTCTGAGAAGTATGCCGAAAAACATAAAATATTGCACCCGCATAAGAACATATCAAGTAGCAAATGAATACAATACAACTATATAGCCTTCATCCTACCCCTGGGAATATGACATCCAGGGGTAGAATTTTATCCATAATTCGAAACCGGAAATGTTCCCACTGTCTCTTGCTATGAAAGTTTTTACTGTGGGGATGAAGGTTTATTTCCTAAACGAATAACAAAATTTAATAAATTAAGTATTTTGTAAAGGGGGTGTTACTATGGCAGAGCGGTTACTACAGTTAGTTCCTAGTATTGCAACAATTTATACAGACGAATATCCTCCGCGTAATATAGCATATGTCCATCATCGCACATGGGTGGAAAATATACCACAAGAGGGTGCGGTTGATGGATTTGAATATGCAGCTTATTATGAACCATACCCCAATTGTGTAAGTGGGGGAACCATTGATGCTATCTTTATCGAGATTCTAGCTCACAATGACGGAAACTTTCTATTTTTAGGTTACGCTACCAAGCCGGATTTAAATCGGGAAGAGTTTAAAATAAATGAATCGTACACCAACTACAAGGATGCTAAACGTAAGGCAACTAAGTGGCTTTCGAAGGCGCAGAAGTTTATTAATATGCAAAAGAGGCAATCGATTGTCAATCTGCCTGACCCAGGCTAAGTCCCTCAAAAACGTGGAGCAGTTATTGCGAATAAAACGGATAATGCTTCTTAACAGTATTTTGGGACCAAACTCCCAGGAAAAAGCAGGACTTACTGTTAACAGAATAAGACCAGGGCAAGATTAAAATGCCACAGTATTCGTGCTACAATTAAGGTAGCCGGATAAGTCAGAGATTTCCGGAGACCAATGGTATTCTTTATCTATCAATTGAATTACTTTTGTGGCTTAAATAGAAAAATGTTACCGCCATGAACGCTGAGGACACCAAGAGGAATGCGTGATGACCATCGCGCTGGAAAGAAGATAAATTTTCTTGGCGCTCTTGGTGTTCTTGGCGGTTAAATGTTTTTAATGGCAATTTTTTAACTGAATTTATTGTCCTGGGAGGAGGTTGCCGATTTGCAGTTAATAAGCGGGTATATAAAAAATCACCGGGGACAGACTTTAGTGGAGTTTGCGTTGGTTATTCCATGGCTGATTCTGTTGGTGGTCGGCGTAATGGAGTTTGGATTAATACTAAATCAATATATGGTAGTGGCTGAAGCAGCCAGAGAAGGGGCGCGTTCGGCGGCTTTGGGCGGGGACGATGCTACGGTCACCGGT
The DNA here is from genome assembly GCA_023434855.1 of Bacillota bacterium. The sequence continues at coordinate 30,433 of JAEYSJ010000097.1, forward strand.
GTTGTTAAGGGGGCGGTACCATCCCCAGGTATGGATAGTAATCAAATAAAGGTAACTGTTGTTCCGGCAACCAGGACAAGGGGCAATTCAGTCACTGTAACTGTCACTTATCCTTTAAAAACAATTACTAAAATGATGAGCGGTTTTTTCACGCAAGGCACGGTACAGGGATCGGCAACAATGCGGGTTGAGTAGAGAAGGGGGAGGACCACCATGTCGCTATTAAAACGGCTTGAAGAACAAAAACAGGCTGAGCAGCCGGTTCACGGCAAAGAAAAGACCAAGTTTGCCGTTGCTGCAATAAAAGCTGATCCCTATCAAAGTCTGAAAGGCAAAATTCACAAACGCATTGTTGATGAAATGAGTGCGGAAGAAAGCAAAAACCCGGCTGAAATGGATAAAAAAGTATTGGAGGACTTGGTGGCCAAGATCGCCAACACCGTAATGGATGAAGAGCAGCCGCCTGTACTGCGGGGGGATCGGGCCCGGGTGATTACCGAGGTGGTAGACGAGGTGCTGGGATTTGGGCCTATTGATCCTTTGCTCAAAGATGATTCTATTTCCGAAGTAATGGTCAACAGCGCCCACCAGGTTTATGTCGAACGCAAAGGTAAACTGGTGCTGGCTGATGTGCATTTCAGGGATGATGCTCATGTGATGCAGGTAATTGAAAGGATTGTCGCTCCTATCGGGCGGCGCATTGATGAAAGTTCGCCAATGGTTGACGCCCGCCTGCCTGACGGTTCCCGGGTAAATGCCATCATTCCTCCCCTCGCGCTTAAAGGACCTTGTATCACTATCAGGAAGTTCGCCAAAAATCCGCTTACTGTAGATAATCTAGTGGATTTTGGCACATTAACTAAAGAGATGGCGGAGTTTCTCAAAGCTTGCGTTGAAGGAAAACTGAATATTGTGGTTTCCGGCGGGACAGGCTCAGGGAAAACAACGACTCTTAATATATTGTCTTCCTTTATTCCGGCAGATGAGCGGATTGTTACCATTGAGGACGCGGCAGAATTGCAGCTGCGGCAGGAGCATGTGGTAACTTTGGAAACCCGGCCGGCTAATATAGAAGGAAAAGGGTCAATTACCATGCGGGATTTAGTAAAAAACAGCCTGCGTATGCGGCCGGATCGTATTGTTGTTGGCGAGGTCAGAAGCGGTGAGGCTCTTGATATGCTGCAGGCAATGAATACCGGCCATGACGGCTCCCTGACGACAGGTCACGCCAATACTCCAAGGGATATGCTCAGCCGTTTGGAGACTATGGTGCTAATGGCGGGTATGGACTTGCCGGTAAAAGCCATCCGGGAACAAATTGCTTCTGCAGTCGACCTAATCGTGCAGCAATCCCGCCTGCAAGACGGCAGCCGCCGCATTACCCACCTTACCGAAGTTCAGGGCATGGAAGGGGAAGTAATTACTCTACAGGATATATTTATCTTTGAACAAATGGGAAAAGATGAAAAAAATAAAATAGTGGGCCGTTTTAAACCTACCGGTATCAGGCCTAAATTTTTGGAGAAACTGGCGGCAAATGGGATTAGTTTGTCCAATGAAACATTCTGGCCTTAGAGGCTGTTTTTAAACGCCCATCTGCATACCAAGTTGTTTAGAAAGGAACGGTGGGTATAATGTTGCTTTTAATAGTCCTGCTTATTTTTATTACCGTGTTTTTGCTGACATACATTATTTTAAGCACATATGTGCCTGTGCAGGGACCGATAGATGTGCGTTTGAAGGCCCTAGACAGTCTTACTCAGGAACGCACCGATATTAACCAGGAATTAGCCAAACCCTTTTCTCAGCGTATTCTGTCACCTCTTATCCGCAGCTTGTCGGCAAGTATGCTGCGTATTACTCCTAAGTCGATCAGACAAATGGTTGAACAGAAACTGGCTCTGGCGGTCGGGTTCGCCGGGCTTGGTGTTGAAGGCTTTTTGCTCTTGTGTGGTTTTCTGGCGTTAACTTTGCCGGCTGCTACTGCCCTTTGTTTAAAGATAATTGGCCTGCCGCTCAATAAAGTGGTAGGAATGGCCATCATTTCGCTGGCGATTGGCTTGCTGCTGCCGCTTATCATGCTGAACCAAAAGGTTGCCGCTCGAAAGCTGAGTATTCAAAGGGACTTACCGGATGTGCTTGATTTGCTGACTGTCAGCATTGAGGCCGGACTTGGCTTTGATGGCGCACTGGCCAAACTGTCAGAAAAGATGAAAGGAGCACTTGTCGATGAATTTAGCCGGGTATTACAGGAAATCCGCATGGGTGTGACAAGGCGGGATGCATTGTCTGCTATGGGAATACGCTGTAATGTTCCTGATTTATCACTGTTTACTACCTCGTTGGTGCAAGCCGATCAGTTAGGGGTCAGCATTGGTAATGTACTTAGGGTACAGTCAGTGAGCATGCGGGACAAGCGTAAACAGCGTGCCGAAGAGAAAGCCATGAAAGCGCCGATAAAAATGATGCTGCCCCTGGTATTGTTTATTTTTCCAACAATTTTTATTGTTCTGCTCGGTCCGGCAGTTATTCAGGTTATTGCGGCATTTTCCGGCAGATAAAGAAATAAGTCGTAGCATATTACTCTTATAGAGATATTACAATGTGTAATTTTATATATTTGTTGCAATATGGTAATATGATTGATTCTTACAGGAGGATATTGTTGTAAAATGTCGAATAATTAGACGGAAATATTTTCTTCAAGGCATTTAACAGTATTTATGATTGGGAGGATTTAAATGCAAAGACGGGAAAAAATGAATTTTACACAAAGCATCAGGTTTCGCTTAATGCTGATTATTGCAAGTCTTGTAGTTGGCGCGCTTGTTGTTGTTTCCGGCACCAGCTATTATTTTGCAGAAAAGTATCTGGGAGAGAGCCTTGATCAAACCGAACAAGCGGTTGCATCTCGAGCCGCCGTTCAAGTAAAAAATGAAATCGATACTTTAGTGGTGCAATTAGTAGATTTGTCCAGCATAGCACGTCTGCAAAGCGGTGACAAAGAACAAATTCGGCCTGCTCTGCAGGAAGCCAAGCAGCGTATCAGTGTCTTTGACGATATCGTTTTTGCATCTTTGGATGGTATGACTATCAATGATAAGGGTAGCGTAATCAACATTGCCGACCGGGAATATTTCCAGAAGGTTGTCAGTACCCAAAAATCTTATGTTTCTGAGATCTTTCTATCCCGTGCGAATCAGAAACAGTCGATTGCGCTTTGTGTACCGGTAATACGAAGCGGACAAATGATAGGGGTTCTTTTTGGAACTTATTCACTCGATAAACTGGTATCCATCGTCAAGGATATCAAATATAAACAAAAAGGTTATGGCGCTCTTCTTGACGATAGCGGTGTTTATCTGGCCCATCCAACCCGTCCTGAATTGGTGGGCAATATGAACTTATCTACCGGTCAGATTTCCCCGGAATTGCAGCAACAGCTTGGTGCTAATGCAAAAGTCGACTCCCAATTGATTGAAGCCTTTAAAGAAACCACAGAGAAAAATGTTCGCACCCGTGTCGCCTATAAAACGACGACAGGAACTAGTCAGTTCAGTTCACTAAATGTTGTTCCTCTGGCAGGTGGTCAACGTTGGATACTGTTGATGTCAACAAGCAAAGATGACGCTACTAGTGAAGCTGCCTCTTTATCCATGATCATGCTTGGTCTATCGGTATTTTGTATAATCCTGGCCCTCGCGCTTACCTTCTGGGTCAGCGGCTCCTTTGTCCGGCCGATAATACGCATTACGCAAATTGCCCAAGATATAGCAACAGGTAATCTCAAACAAATTGAAAAAACAATTACTGACAATAGTGAATTTGGCTTATTATCTGATAGCATCATTCAGATGAATCAAAACCTGCGAGGACTTGTGCAGCAAGTACAAGCCCAAGCCAGTCAAGTTGCTGCTTCAAGTGAAGAATTGACCGCGAGTGCTCAGCAATGCGCCGAAGCTGCCAATCAAGTCGCCGGTTCAATCGCCGAGATAGCCCAAGGTACGGAAAAACAGGCATCTTCCGCCAACCATGTCGGCACAGTTGCGGAGCAAATGTCAGAGAGTACGGAGCAAGTTTCAGCTTCAGCCCAGGAAGTAGCCAAGATCACGGAGAATACTGCTCATGAGGCGGAACAAGGCAGACAAGCAGTGGAGCAGGCAATTGATCAGATGAACCTAATCGGTCAAGGTTCCGAGGCGGTTCAAATCGCTATCACTGAACTGGCAAAAGGATCTCAAGAAATCAGTGAGATCGTAACACTCATCTCCACGATTGCCGGGCAGACTAACCTACTGGCTTTAAATGCCGCTATTGAAGCTGCTAGAGCAGGTGAACACGGGCGAGGCTTCGCGGTGGTAGCGGAAGAAGTCAGGAAACTGGCAGAGGAGTCCAACCAAGCCGCGCAGCAGATTGGTACACTGATTCAAAAGAATCAGGCGAATATGGATCAAGCCGTTGCCAAAACTCAGTCAGGTGCCGAAGGCGTCAAAGCTGGGGTTACGGTTGTCAATTCCGCCGGAGAAACATTTAAGAATATTGTCGGATCAATCATGCAACTCTCTTCACAAATTAGGGAAATCTCCCAGTCGATCAATCGGATGGCTACGGATAGCCGAACGCTGGTATCTTCCATTCACGAAATCGATCAGGTAAGTAGAGAAAATTCTGCAGAGGCACAGACAGTCTCAGCTGCGACTGAGGAACAGTCGGCATCAATGCAGGAAATTGCTTCTTCCAGCCAAAGCCTGGCAAAATTGGCAGGGGATTTGCAAGAAGCAGTGGCGAAGTTTAGATTATAATAATTAATGGACTTGCTTTAAAATATAGACCAGACTTTACAATAAGACTTGCTGATTTGATAGCAAGTCTTTTACTTTTAAGGTAATCGACAATTAAAGGGTATCAGTAATAATGAACAAAAAGGTATAATGCAATATAAAAGAGAAGTTAATATTGTAGTATTATTCAAAATGTGGAGTGTAATATGCATAAAATCAAATTGTGGACCAGAGATTTCTTGATTGATTCAATGACAAACCTGTTTGTTTACTTAGCCTATTACTTGCTGATGGTGACAATAGCAGTATATGCAATGGATAATTTACAGGCTTCACCAAGTCAGGCCGGACTTGCCTCAGGCATTTTTATATTAGGAGGACTTGTTGCCCGCGTTTTTGCCGGAAGAGCAATAGATAGGATTGGACGAAAAAATACTCTTAAATTTGGATTGATTTTTTTCTTAATGACTACGTTGTTATACTTTGGAGTAAACAATTTGCTGTTTCTTATTGTTATCCGTTTCTTGCATGGGGCGGGATTTGGTATTTCGGCAACAGCCACAGGCACGATCATTGCGAGTGTTATTCCAAATGAACGGCGTGGCGAAGGTACTAGTTATTATGCAATGAGCGTTACTGTAGCTTCGGCTATTGGACCTTTTTTTGGCATATATCTCAATCAGCAGGGTAGCTTTGACACAATTTTGGTCTTAATTGTAATTCTGTTAGCCGTTAGTTTAATCGCTGCGTTCTTTTTAAAGGTGCCTGAAGCAGAGTTAACTAAAGAGCAAGTAGCCGAGATGGATGGATTTGCGTTCAATAATTTTTTTGAAGCCAGGGCAATTCCAATTTCAGTTATCAGCGTATTTATCGGTTTGAGCTTTTCAAGTATTCTTGGCTTCCTTACTTCCTACACCAGGGAAATTAATTTAATTGATGCAGGTAGCTTTTTCTTTATCATCTATGCCGCATGCATTTTGATTTCCAGGCCGTTAACCGGTCGTTGGTTTGATAAAAAAGGTGAAAATTTTGTGCTGTATCCATCGTTTTTTTTATTTGCGATGGGACTAATCATTCTGAGCCAGGCTCATCAGGTGGTTCCCCTTTTGTTAGCCGGAGCCTTTGTGGGTCTTGGATATGGAACATTTATATCGAGTGCGCAAGCTGTTTCTGTAAAGGTATCACCGCGCCATCGCATGGGTTTAGCTACCTCTACCTTCTTCAGCTTTTTAGATGGAGGCGTAGGAATCGGACCATTCTTATTAGGATTCATGATTCCAGTTACTGGTTTTAGTGGATTGTATGCAAGCATGGCCATTATTGTGGTTGCCTGCATCTTCTTATACTATTTCTTGCATGGAAGAAAAGCCAATCGGGATCAGCTTGTTACAGAACGTTAGCTCTATTTTGTATATGGCCTCCCTTCAAGATAGAAATAATAATAACATATCAAGGAATTCTACAATATCAAGAATATCATCGGCTTTCCTATTTGGGAGAAGCCGATTTTTTTCTTTAATAAAGGAAAACATTACTTCATTTATCAAGATACAGGCTTGCGGGATAAAGTTAAAAAATGCTTCGAATTTCGAAAACAATTCGGCAAACAATATTATTAGAATCTCAGAAAGGAGGCAAAGATATGAATCATCATTCTCGCCGTAAGAATATAAGAGGAAAATCCAAACGTCTTGCTGCCGCAGTTGCAGGTGCAGCTATTATGTCGGCAGGAATGTTGCCTGGAATTCCGACAGCTCACGCTGCGCCAAACTATAATAACAGAAATGTACAGGCCGCTAATGCAGGCACTACTGCAGCTCCGACTACTGTGCCTGACAAAGATCTTGCTCACAAGTTTAACCAGTTAGGAGAAAGAGCCAGAGATTGGGGCAGAGATTGGCAAAATAGGGATAGAGACTGGGGTAGAAACTGGGGCAGAGACTGGGGTAGAGACAGAGATTGTGCATACGGAGACCGGAATTGTGCAACCAATGATCAGAATTGTGCAGCCGGCGACCAGAATTGCGCAGCCGGCAATCAAAATTGTGCACCTGGCGACCAGAATTGCGCAGCCGGCAATCAAAATTGTGCACCTGGCGATCAGAATTGCGCAGTCGGCGATCAGAATTGCGTAACCGGGGCTGGGGCGGCTTGCCCGACAGCAACAATACCCGGCCAGACTAATATAAATCAGCCGGTCGCGCCGCCAACAGTTAATGAAAAACAGCAAATGCTTTATCAGACTACAAGTTATGATAATTGGCAATGGAACGAAAGCACATACCCGCAGGATATGGCTTTAGGCGTTCTCTTGCAAAATCCGTTGCAGGGGGGTGCCGCTGTTCCGATTCCTAATGATGCATTAGGCGGTATTAACAACATTGATTTTGGCCGCCAACTTGTTATTTTTGCCCATCTTGGCACAACAGCCGCTCAAGGCTATGGTATCGGCATAGCAAGTATTGTTCAAACCGGAAATGATCTAACTGTAACGGTAAGGTCTGAAAGTCCTCAGGCAAATCAAGGAGCAACCGCCACCAAAGCTGATGATCTTGTCCCAATTGATCGGGCAACTCTCAACTTTAGCAATCCGATTAAAGTCACTTTTATTGATCAAAATGGAACGGTTTTGGGTAGCCAAAACATTAATCCAAGTTAAATAGTTCTTGCAAACAAAGACCGTCTAAAATTGCTTAGACGGTCTAAATATTTATTTTTCTGTTTTACCTCTTATGAAAGTTATTGTTCCGAGACCGACCCGGTTCCACTACCTCTGGTCTCAGTTAAATGAGCTAATAGCACAATGTGTGACTTTGTGGAGGCAAATAGTCATTAAATCTTATCTTTAACAAATAATATAGATAATAAGCATTAATACCGGGAGGCGATAAACTTGGCGGACCCAGTGACAAAATGCGCCCAATTTATTAATGTTACCAAGAATAGGACTTTGGCTGATCAGGGTCGTATTGCCAACACCTTTTTCAGCAGATTGAAGGGTCTGCTGGGTACAAAAGTCCTGCCGAACGGACAGGGGTTGCTAATCCGTCCTTGCAATAGTGTGCATACTTTTGGCATGTGTTATTCAATTGATGTATTATTTGTCAGCAGTGACAACCATGTGCTAAGGATTGTTCCCGCCATGGGACCCGGCAAAATCGCTTTTTCTTCCGGCAGCGCCTATGTGCTTGAACTGCCTCCCGGCACAGCTCAGGCCACCAATACTGATGTAAATGATCAATTGCAGATAAATATGCTGCACTGATCATCTCAGAAATAAGACGCTACGATACCAGCTGTAAACATGTTAATGAATGGGACGAACTTTTAACAAAGAGCCGAAAGGCTCTTTCCCTTTTATATTCGAAAGGCGTTGAAGTAATCATAGGTAGCTATAATTTGTTTTTTAGGGTATAATAATTCAGTTAGGAAATAATTGCCCTTTTTGACTGTATCAGAATTTATAACTTTTCGGGCGACTGCAAACAGCTAATTACCTGCAGTCTTGCCGAAAAGTAACTTAAATTCTTCACTGTTCGAAAACGGAACGTTTTTCTTAGAACTGAAAAGGAGAGAACAGTAGTGAGTTTAAAGCAGACTGAGACACCTTTGTTGGCTGCAATGATGAATTATGTACACGACGGGGTCATTCCCTTTCATACACCGGGACACAAACAAGGAAAAGGCATGCATGCCAGCCTGGAGAAGATTGTCGGGCGGGAGGCATTAGCCTTGGATTTAGCTCTTATGGCCGAATTGGACGACTTGCACGAGCCCCATGGTTGTATAAAACAAGCCCAGGATTTAGCTGCTAATTTATACGGTGCTGACCATAGTTTCTTTGTGGTTAATGGAACTACCGGCGGAATTTATGCTATGATTTTAACTATTGCCGGGCCGGGAGACAAAATCATTGTGCCCCGTAACGCTCATCGTTCAATTATCGGCGGTATTATATTAAGTGGTGCAATACCGGTATTTATGCAGCCGGAAGTGGATATGGAGCTAGGTTTGGCAATGGGGGTAACACCCGAGACAGTGGAGCATGCTATACATAACCATCCTGACGCTAAAGGTGTGCTGATTATTAATCCTACTTATTACGGGGTTGCTACAGATCTTAAAAAAATTGTCAGCATTGTTCATTCGCATAACATGGCGGTGGTGGTTGATGAAGCCCACGGACCGCATTTAAGGTTTAGCGACAGGATGCCTACACAGGCTCTCGATGCCGGTGCGGATATTTGCGCCCAAAGCACCCATAAAATAATCGGAGCCATGACACAGTGCTCCATTGTGCACTGCCGCGAAGGACGTATCCGGGTTCCGCAGTTAAAAGCAATGCTGCAATTGGTGCAGTCCACCAGTCCCAACTACATATTAATGGCCTCTCTTGATGTAGCCAGAATGCAGATGGCCACCCAAGGACATGAGCTCATTGAACGGGCTATTGATTTGGCCAATTGGGCGAGACAGGAAATTAATAAAATTCCCGGCTTGTACTGTTTTGGCGAGGAGAAGCTGGGCAATCCCGGAGTATACGGCATTGATCCCACCAAGGTAACTGTAACAGTTAAGGATCTTGGTCTTAAGGGTGCTGAAGCGGAACGTATTTTGCGGCACAAATATAAGGTTCAGGTAGAACTTTCCGACATGTACAATATCCTGTTTTTAATTACCCTGGGTGACAGCGAGCAGGAAGTGGCGGCAATGGTCGATGCTCTTAAGGATCTGGCCGCCAATAACATAGGTCACCAAGACTTTTCCGCTGTGGCGGATATATATGCCACAGTGCGTTATCCCGCTCCACCGCAAGGGGTTATTTCCCCCCGTGATGCGTTATTTGGCAATACTTGCGTGGTTCCTTTCAAAGAATCGGCCGGTTTTATCTGTGCCGAAATTGTCACCTTTTACCCGCCTGGTATACCTCTTTTGTGTCCGGGTGAACGTATTTCCGAGGATATCATCGACTATTGTATGCGTTTACAGCAGGCCGGTCTGCATATTTCCGGTCCGGAGGATTATACTTTGAAAACAATAAAAGTGGTGGATTAGATGTCAGGTAAGCTAATCATTATTGAAGGCTCAGACGGAAGCGGCAAACAGACTCAGGCCGAACGGTTATATTCCAGACTGAAGGCAGAAGATTATCGTGTTCAGAAAGTAGATTACCCTGATTATCAAAGCGAATCATCCGCGCTGATAAGAATGTATCTTGGCGGGCAATTCGGCAATGACCCTGATGCGGTGAATGCCTATGCCGCTTCTGCGTTTTATGCTGTTGACAGGTATGCTTCTTATAAACGCAAATGGCAAGAGTTTTATTATAATGGCGGCATCGTTATTGCCGACCGGTATACTACATCGAATATGGTGTATCAAGCGGTAAAATTAGTCAGCCAGCAAGAAAAAGAGAGTTTCTTGCAATGGTTATGGGACCTTGAATTTAACAAATTTGCCCTGCCGGTTCCTGATGCTGTATATTTTTTGGATATGCCTCCCGCATATTTCAGACGGTTGATTGACGAGCGCGCCGGCAAAACAGCCGGCAAGCAGGATATCCACGAATGCAATCAGGACTATTTGGTTAATTGTTATAACAGCTATCATAACATTGCAGCAAAATATGGCTGGCATAAAATAAATTGTGTAAACGGCGAACTGTTGAAAAGTATTGATGAAATACATGCTGAAGTATATAAGTCGGTTATGGACACGGTTATTAACAGGTAAAAAGGGCAGCTTTAAACCGTCCTTTTTCACTGCTGAATCCCCAATAAGGGCTTGATAGCGTTTTTCTTACTATAAAGTTTGATTATTTTAAATAAAACAATTATAATTTAAATAGAGAAACTGTATACTAAATGTCTATACAGTAATTAATCATACCTGTCCAAATTATATTTTGAAAGGCAGGATTTTTTGTGAAGATTAACAAATTGAGTTCAACGAATATACCTGTTGCAACTGATCGCGAGGGCACAAGCAAGACAGATAAGACTGAAAGTCATTTTGCTTCTGATCTGCTGAAGATTAAAGATGAAAATTCGCAGCAACGATTAAATGCCTTACTGGAAAAGATTACCGAGCAGGGCCAACGGTTAGGACAGGTGCCTACCTACGCAGAGCTTAAAACTTACCGGGAATTGGTGCGCCACTTTATCGGTGAAGCTGTTGGCCGAATGTATAATTTGCAGTCCCAGAAAGGCTGGGACCGGCAGGGCAGGCAAAAAATGTATACCATCATAAAACAGGTGGACCAGACGCTGGCAAGCTTGGCTGAGGATGTGCGTCAGGGACAGGAACGCCAGCTTGATATAATGGCCAAACAGGACGCCATCCGTGGTATGCTTGTTGACTTGTATATGTGATGGTTGAACAACCTCAGGCAGCAACGCAGATGGGCGTTTTTAACCAGACGGAGCGATATAATGCGGTGGACTGATATAATAGGTCATGAAGATATCATAAATATGCTGCAGGTTATGCTAAAAACCGGCCGGATACCACATTCGCTGTTATTCGTAGGTCCGGCAGGAATAGGCAAAGGCATGGTGGCTAATGTATTAGCCGCAGCTTTGCTGTGCCATGACGCGGACAGCAGGCCGTGTGGCAAATGTCTTTCTTGTGCACAGTTGGAACAGAAGGTTCATCCGGATTTATTGGTTGTGCGTCCTGAGGGCAGGACGATTAAAATAGAGCAAATACGTGCTGTGCAGCATGAGATGTCTTTGGCACCTTATACCGGACGGTATAAGGTGTGTATTATTGAAGAAGCTGAAACGATGACCAAAGAAGCGGCTAACAGCCTATTAAAGGTATTGGAGGAACCACCGGGAGATGTGGTATTTATTTTGGTATCGGCGGCGCGTTACCGCTTACTGCAAACCATCATATCCCGCTGCCGGCTACTGTCTTTTCAGCCAATCGTCTGTAAGCAGCTGGCTGAGGCTCTAATAGCTAAGGGTTTTGCGGCCGAACAGGCTAAGGTTGCGGCACGCCTGAGTAGTGGTCGTATGGGGACGGCGCTTAACATACTGTTACCGGACGGATTGGTCCTGCGGGATATGGCAATGGAAATTGTGCGGCGTATTCCGGTGGAAGGTATGAGTTTGGTTTGGGATCTGACAGCAAGAATCAGCCGGTTGGAACGTAACGAGCTGTTAGCACTTCTTAAGTTTTTGACCTATATATTTCGTGATATATTGTTAATTGCTGCCGGACAAACCGGGGAGATGTTGTATAATACTGATCTGGCAGGCGAGCTTGCCAGGCAGGTTCATTATTGGCAAGACGATAGTATTATGTCAGTTATAAGGGAAATAAAAACAGCGGAGCGGGCGGTTAACGGCAATGCCAATATTCAGTTGTCCTGTGAAGGGCTATTAATAAGCATGAACGACGTAACAAGGGGGGATAAAAATGCAGACAGTGGTAGGAGTACGGTTTAAGAAAGCCGGCAAAATATATTACTTTGATCCCGACGGCATTGTCTTGGTGGCAGGCGACTACGCTATAGTGGAAACAGCCAGGGGAATGGAGTATGGTGAAGTGGTAATTGGTCCCCGTGAGGTTCCTGATGAACATATCGTTGCGCCGCTTAAGGCAGTGCAGCGTAAGGCTAATCCGCAGGATGGGGAAAAGGTCAAAGAAAATAGAATAAAGGAACAGGAAGCTCTTAAAATTTGCGAGCAAAAAATTCAAGCTCATGGATTGCCGATGAACTTGGTTGATGTTGAATACACGTTTGATGTTAATAAAATTATTTTTTATTTTACGGCTGAAGGACGAATTGATTTTCGCGAACTCGTAAAAGATCTGGCTGCTGTTTTTCGTACCCGTATTGAGCTTAGACAGATTGGGGTAAGAGATGAAGCAAAAATGATGGGTGGAATTGGATGCTGCGGCCGGGCGTTGTGTTGTGCTACCTTTTTGGGCGATTTTGAACCGGTATCGATTCGTATGGCAAAGGATCAGAATTTATCCCTTAATCCCACCAAAATTTCGGGGATTTGCGGGCGTCTGATGTGTTGTTTAAAATACGAAAGTGATTGTTATTCCCCATGCTGTAAAAAAATTACTCCACCGGCCGTAGGACGGGAAGTGGTGACAATTGACGGCGAAGGCAAGGTAATGGCTATTAATAATAATAAGAAGACAGTCAGTGTATTGCTGAATGAAGGCAAGACAATAGAAGTTTCCTGGGAGGATGTAGTCGAAAAGGAAAATAGCGAATGAGTGATGATGTACGGCTTTGTCCTGGTGAACGTCTTGATGATTTACTTATTAACGGATTAAAAATTATTCAATGCCAGGATGAATTTTGTTTCTCCCTCGATGCTGTGCTATTAGCGCATTTTGCCACATTGCGCACAGAACAGTCTGTCGTTGATTTAGGCACAGGTACAGGCGTTCTTGCTTTTTTATTGGTCGCGCGCGGAGCCGGAAAGGTGGCCGGCATTGAGATAAGCTCCAAAATGGTTGATATGGCTTCTCGCAGTGCAGCCTTAAATGGGCTTGAAAGCCATGTCCGTATAATCAATGCGGATTTGCGGCACCTTAAGGGCATATTGCCGGCGGGGGAATGGGAAGTGGTGGTGGCCAATCCGCCGTACCGTCCTGTGGGCGGCGGCTATATTAGTCCGCTCGAAGGTGTGGCTTCAGCCCGTCATGAGCTTACCGCCAATCTCAGCGATGTGGTTGCTGCCGCCAGATATCTGTTAAAGTATCGTGGCAGATTTGCTATGGTACACCTGCCTGAACGAATGGCCGAAATTATCAAAGTCATGAGCGATGCCGGTATTGAGCCAAAACGGTTGCAGCTGGTCTATCCTCATTTGAATAAAAAGCCTAATATGCTTTTAATTGAAGGCATACGTGGTGCCAAACCGGGTATTGAAGTGCTGTCGCCGCTCATCGTCTATAAAGGTGATGGCAGCTATAGTGATGAAATTATGGCCTATTACGGGGAAAAACAAAAAAGCATTTGAACCACGGAGTACACGGAGGACACAGAGGGATAATAATTTATTATTTATTCTCTGCGCGATAATCGCGTCGTTCCACTCCGTGTACTCCGCGTCCTCCGTGGTTAGCAATTTCTAAGCCTGATTGGAGGGTAAGCCGTTGACTACAACACCCGGTGTGCTGTATTTGTGCGCCACACCGATTGGCAATCTGGAAGACATGACTTACCGGGCGGTAAGAGTGCTAAAAGAGGTCGCAGCTATTGCAGCCGAAGATACTAGGCATACCCGCAAATTGTTAAGTCATTTTGATATACATACCCCGCTTGTCAGCTATCATGAGCATAATAAGGCTGTGCGGGGTCCGGAGCTTATCGACAGGCTTTTGCACGGGGAAGATATTGCGCTGGTAAGCGATGCCGGTATGCCGGGTATTTCCGATCCGGGGCTTGATTTAACCCGGCAGGCTATTAATGCCGGAATAACCGTTACGCCGGTGCCGGGCGCCAACGCAGCATTGGCGGCTTTAGTTTGTTCCGGCTTGGATACAACCTTGTTTATTTTTGTAGGCTTTTTGCCCAAGGCCAGGAAGAAGCGCAAGGAACTGATTGCAAGTCTTATTAGTCAGCCATATACGTTAATATTGTATGAGGCGCCCCACCGGCTGAAGGAAACATTAGCTGAGTTGCAAGCGGTTTTTGGCGACCGGCAGGCTGTTGCGGCGCGTGAATTGACAAAAAAATTTGAAGAATTTGTGCGTGGAACACTGGCCAGCCTGCAGGCTCATTTTACGGCCAATGCCCCTCGTGGCGAATTTGCGTTACTAATAGAAGGCAATACTACAATAATGGCTGAACAACCTGATGAAAATAATACGGAATTGTCGTTGCAGGAAGCTGTAATGAAGCTGGTGGCCACTGGTATACAAAAAAAAGATGCCATCAGGCTGGTGGCATCACAACGCGGCTTGCCCAGACGTGAAGTTTATCAGTTAATGCTGGACAAGCAGTAAGTAATCATCGTTAGTTTTTTCTTACATAAATAAATAGAAGCGGGTTAACACCGCTCCTATACAAAAACAATTTAAATTTAATCCGATCCGAATTTTAAATTGCCTTTTGAATCATTGAATCCAGACACTCACGACAGACATTTTTACCTTTGAAATTGGTTACTTCGTCAGCGTTACCGCAAAATACACAAGCACAGGAAGGCTCATATTTCCGCAGGATTATCCGGTCATTGTCTACATAGATTTCCAATGCGTCCTTTTCTTCAATGTCCAATGTGCGACGCAGTTCAATGGGAATAACCACCCGACCAAGCTCGTCCACTTTACGTACAATACCAGTTGATTTCATATCATGATTCTCCTCTCGAATTTTTTTAATGCTACATTGTTCGACAACATCTGTACAACTAAATAGTACCAAAAACTACATGATTTGTCAACCTAATTTTTTCCATAAACAAAGTTTATTCCCAAAAAAGTAGACATATTACAGCCGTACTTATCAAATAAAGACGAAATATGTCGAATTTATTTTAACAAATATATCTTGATTTGTCTATACTTAGGAGGAAAGAAATTTGAAAAAAATATATATATTGATAAAAGCTGAAAAATAATTTCGGATAACACCTAAAGGAGGATTATTATAGCATGGATAAAAAATCATTCTATATTTCTACCCCAATTTATTACCCAAGTGACCGTTTACATATAGGGCATGCTTATTGCACAACCGTTGCCGATACCATTGCCCGTTACAAGCGGTTGGCGGGGTTTGATGTGTTTTTTCTTACCGGTTCTGATGAACATGGACAAAAAATTCAGCGTAAAGCTCAGGAAAGCAATATCACTCCAATCCAGTATGTGGATAAAATTGTAGCTTCATTTAAACAATTATGGCAGAAACTTAATATTTCCAATGACGATTTTATCCGTACCACCGAAGTAAGGCATAGGGAAGTTGTCCAGGCGGTCTTTCAAAAAATCTATGACCAGGGAGATATTTACAAGGCATCCTATGAGGGCTGGTACTGTACGCCATGCGAGACTTTCTGGCTTGAACGCCAATTGACTGACGGTAAATGTCCCGATTGTGGACGTCCGGTTGAATTGCTGGCAGAAGAAAGCTATTTTTTCCGTATGTCCAAGTATCAGGACAGGCTACTCGCATTTATTGAGGAAAATCCGGATTTTATCCAGCCTGTTTCCCGCCGTAACGAAATGATAAATTTCATTAAAGGTGGACTTGAAGACTTGTGCGTATCCCGCACCACCTTTGACTGGGGAATTCCCGTACCTTTCGATACTAAGCATGTAGTATATGTGTGGTTTGACGCATTAACCAATTATATTACCGCTGCAGGGTATCTTCATGACCGGAATAAGTTCGCTAAATACTGGCCGGCTGACATTCATCTGGTAGGCAAAGAAATTGTGCGTTTTCATTCTATTATCTGGCCGATTATTTTAATGGCACTAGGAGTTGACCTCCCTGGCAAAGTTTATGGTCATGGGTGGCTGGTGGTCGAAGGCGATAAAATGTCCAAATCCAAGGGCAATGTTATTGATCCTCTCGCATTAATTGATGAATTTGGACCGGATGCCATCAGGTATTTCCTACTTAGGGAAATAACGTTGGGGATGGATGGAAATTTCTCACGGGACGCTCTAATAAACCGGATTAACGCTGATTTGGCAAATGATCTGGGCAATTTACTGCATCGTACCCTTAGTATGGTTGGACGTTTTAATAATAGCGTTATTGAAGCGGCTGGTGACAGTGAAGCCATTGATGAGGAATTGGTTAAGCTGGCCCGGAATACTGCCGCTGCTTATGAAACATTAATGGAACGGATGGACATTAATGCCGCTATAAAAGAAATATGGCTGCTTATCAGCCGGGCTAATAAATATATTGATGAGACAGCTCCCTGGGCTTTAGCTAAAGACCCGGCCAAAAAGGCGAGATTAAACACTGTCTTGTATAATTTGGCTGAAACATTGCGTATAGTGGCTGTCCTGATATTTCCATTTATGCCGGTAACCGCGCCTAAAATATGGATGCAGTTGGGGCTGGACGGTGATTTTACCAATGTAAGACTGGAAGATGCGCAGGGCTGGGGACGGCTGGCTGCCGGCACTAAGGTAGCTAAACCTGAACCAATATTTCCGCGTATTGAGGAAAAAACTGAAGAAAAAATAGTTGATACTAACCCACCGGCTGCAAATGCGCAGGCAGAGGCCAAAGTTGAAGCAAAGGCTGAAGCGTCTGATATATCTGAGATAACCATTGATGAATTCGCGAAAATGGACCTTAGAGTGGCCAAAGTTCTTGCTGCCGAAAAGGTCAAAAAAGCCGATAAACTATTAATGTTAACAGTGGATTTAGGCAACGAGCAGCGGACAATTATCTCGGGTATTGCGAAACATTACACGCCTGAAGAATTGGTAGGCAAGAACGTTGTTATGATTGTTAATCTAAAACCTGCCAAAATCCGTGGCATTGAATCCCGGGGCATGGTGCTGGCTGCCTCCTGTGATGAAAAACTGACGGTAGTAACTGCGCCTGATATGCCGCCAGGCAGTAAGGTGAAATAAGATGCTGTTTGATTCTCATGCACATATTGATGACAATAGATTTACCGGCGAGGTTGAAGAAGTAATCATTAGGGCGAAAGATAACGGCGTGTCAGGAATTATAAACGTTGGCGCTTGTATGCCTTCATCTGCCCGTTCTGTAGCGTTAGCTGAACAATATGATTGCATTTATGCAGGAGTAGGGATTCATCCTCATGATGCCAAGGACGCCCTTGAGACTGATTATGAGCAGCTGGCGAAATGGACACAGCATGCTAAGGTAGTAGCTATCGGCGAGATTGGCCTGGATTATTACTATGATCATTCACCGAGGGATATCCAGCAAGCGGTGCTTATCCGTCAACTGGACGTAGCGAGGCAGTGCCATATGCCTGTTATCATTCATGACCGGGATGCTCACGGAGATATCATGCATATTTTGCGTAAAGAGGCGAAAGGTATGACAGGTGTAATGCACTGTTTTTCCGGGAGTTTGGAGATGGCTAAGGAGATTTTGAAATTAGGCTTCTATGTGTCTTTCGCCGGGCCGGTGACTTATAAGAATTCTTCAAAGCTGAAAGAAATTGCCCAAACCGTACCGCTGGACCGTTTACTGGTAGAAACGGATTCTCCTTATCTTACACCACAGCCCTACCGGGGACGACGTAATGAACCGGCATATGTCCGCTTTGTGGCGGAGGAAGTCGCGGCATTGCGAGGATTGGAACTGGCAGATTTGGCGGCTGCTACCAGTGAAAACGTTAAAAAATTATTTAGTATTTAATCCCGAAAAAGGAATATTGTACCAATGGGGCGAATATAGTTAATTACAGAATATCGTCACATTGGTTATATTTTTTTGATGAACGTGTTTTTTAAAACACGCACATTAAAAAGGAGGCTGTTTAAGAATGTTCTCTTTTAGAATGATCTACCATCGCGGTTTGTTATTATGCGAATTGCTACCGTCGCTTGTACGGCGCAGCAGGTGGGCGTTTTTCAGCAGCCGCCAATGACTGATGTTGGTGAATAATCTGATGCCATCAGCAAATGCTTTTTAAGAAAAATACTCCTCATTTGACATTAAGGAACAATTATGGTATGATTCAAAAACCAGAGAAGGGGGAATTGCATGATAGGTATTATGCCCGCAGCGATAAAATCAGGCCGCGAAAAACTGGCGGTAATCCTGACACTTGTCATCATTACGCTCCTGGCGACCGGTTTTGTATGGGCGCACAAAAAGGTGCAAATTGTAGTAGATGGCCAAAACATCAATGTTAATACATTATATAGTAATCCTAACAGTGTTTTAGGGCAGGCCGGGATAGTTCTCGGGCCGCAAGATGAGTACAGGCTGTCAACGGATAAGCTGTTGAACGGTTCTACAATTGAAGTATTCCGTGCCGTACCGGTGACAGTTATTTATCAAGGTAAAAGTCAGGTTGTTACTACCGGCAAGCCTACAGTTGGAGAGGTTGCCCAAAGTCTGGGAATTCCCGGGGAAAACATTAAGCTTGAACCTGATGGAACAAGCAAAGTTGAAGCAGGTATGCAGATTACTGCTATCACCCTCAGTGAGAAGCTAGTTGAACGGCAAGTGGCTGAACCATTTTCCGTTGTCCGCAGACCTGATGCAACTTTGGAAAAAGGTACAGAAGAGGTTGTTGAGGAGGGACAGGATGGTATAAAAACTGTCACTGTCAAAGTGCATTTTGCTGATGGCAAACAAGTTGCCGAAGAAATTGTAACTGAAAAAGTTACCCAGATGCCGAAAGCACAGCTGATTAAGGTCGGTACCCGTGATATGGTAGAGACCTCCCGTGGCGCGATGCGGTTTAGCCGGGCAACTTACATGGAAGCTTCCGCTTATCTGCCAACTGACGGTTCGGGTGCGGGGATTACCGCTTCCGGTATTCCAGCCCGCCGGGGTGTAGTTGCCGTTGATCCGGACGTAATACCTCTGGGCACCAGGTTATATGTGGACGGCTATGGCCTGGCTTTAGCGGCCGATACCGGTGGCGCCATTGTTGGCAACCGGATAGACCTGTGTATGGAAGGCTATTACGAGGCTATGCGATTTGGCCGGCGCACGGTGAAAGTGTACATACTGGAATAACAGGGCATAGCCCTGTTATTTCTTTGTTACGATAAGAAAAAGAAAACGTATAAACCGCCAAGGGCACCACTCCCTTGGCGCCCTTGGCGGTTTATAATTTTTTATATTGATTTATCTAGCATGGTACAATATATATAAATACAGGCTAAAATTAGGAGAGTATTTGACTTGATTAAAGAGGTTATTATAGTTGAAGGAAAACAGGATATACAAGCTGTGCGGCGGGCAGTGGAAGCGGAGTGCATTGCCACCGGCGGGTTTGGGCTTTCACCCTATACCTTGCAAAAAATCGAACAGGCTTATAAAAAACGTGGTTTGATTATTCTGACTGACCCGGACAGTGCCGGCGAGCGTATCCGTAAATATTTGAGCGAACGTTTTCCTGAAGCAAAACATGCCTTTGTGCCCAGAACGGCGGCAATGGCTAATAACGATATAGGCATCGAGCAGGCTTCCGGTGAAGCTATTAGAGCGGCTTTGGCCAAAGTGCGCAGTATGGAATGGCAGCCCGGGAAAGAATTTAGCTGGGCTGACATTATGGCCGCAGGATTAAGCGGCAGTGCAAACGCGGCAGCCAGAAGGGCGTTAGTGGGGGAAAAAATTGGCATTGGCTATGCTAATGCTAAGCAGTTTTTGTACCGCCTGAATAACTATGGTGTGACCCGTGAAGAATTTTCCCGGGCAGTGGAGAGTATTCAGGAGAAAGAACTAAAGAATTAAACGCGGTCTAGTTAGTCTGGCATAAAGGGTGGACGGGATTTCGCTGCCACTGCCGCAAGTGCTAGAGTCCCGTCCACCCTTTATGCCAATTGCCTTACGTGGGAGTCCCGGAATTTTGACGAATTAATGATAAAATTTTAGGAGGCCGCTAGGATGATTCAGCCAACTATTGCCCGAAGAGATGTGACAATGCATATTCTAAAAACTTTTGGCATTCATATGAGCAAAAAACTTGGACAAAATTTTTTAATTGATGAACAGGTGGTAAAAGGTATTATAAGTGCAGCGGATGTCACGGTTGATGATACTGTGCTGGAAATAGGTCCTGGAATTGGCACTTTGACGCAGGGATTGGCTGAAACAGGATGCAGGGTAATAGCTGTGGAAATTGACCGCAAGTTAATTGATGTTTTGTCCAAAACCCTGGCCGGATATGATAATGTCAGGATAGTTCATGGTGACATTATCCGTATTGACATTTCCCGGGAAATAACGGCAGAAAAATATAAAGTTGTTGCCAATCTGCCATATTATATTACTACTCCGATTATTATGGGGCTCTTGGAAAAACGCTTGCCTGTTGAACGGCTGGTGACTATGGTACAGAAAGAAGTTGCGCAGCGCATGGTGGCGACACCGGGAGGCAAGGATTATGGAGCTTTGTCAGTGGCGGTGCAGTATTATACCAAACCTAAGATAATGTTTACCGTCCCGTCGACCGCCTTTATTCCGCCTCCGGCAGTAGAATCTGCGATAATACAATGTACGGTACTTCCTGAACCATCGGTTTCTGTTCAGGACGAAGCTCTTTTTTTCCGGATAGTAAAAGCATCCTTTGCCCAGCGCCGTAAAACACTGTTCAACGCTTTAAAAGCGGCTGGTCTGCCAGCAGACCGGGTGCGGGCTGTATTAGATAAAACAGGCATAGATGCTTCCCGCCGGGGAGAAACCCTCTCGCTGACCGAATTCGCCGCTATCGCTAATACCTGGTGCTTTTCAAGTAGTAGGTAGTTGGGGACTATTAATTTTTGAACCACAGAGGACGCAGAGGACACGGAGTGGAAGGTTGCGATGTTCATCGCGCAGGAATCAGGACAATAATAGAACTAAAGAGTGCAATGTGTTGAGTTCGTGACGTAGCAATGAATTCAGGTAATAATAAAATCCCTCTGCGTCCTCTGTGGTTAGCCGTTCCCCAAGGTCGTTAGCGGTTTTTTATTTCCAAAAGCTCTCATCTGTTAGAATATAGAAAAACCCTGCTCAAGGCGAGCAGGGTTTTTCGTTTAGAAAATGATCAAGCAAGTCAAAACGGCGTTCGCTGTGATAACCCAGATAGGTTTTGTTCTGATATTGACGGGTACGGGGCTGATTTTGAAATAGAGCGATTGCCTCTAAGCAATCTCCTACAATAGTATCAATAATTTTATTGGTGTGAATTTGATTTTTAACAGATGAACCCAGTTGGTAATGTGGAATAGTAGTGGCTACATCAATTTTAAGTTTGTGCATCCTGGCCAGAGCCATTGGAACTGATGGGATAGCCAATTCTCTAATTGGAATTGTTTCTAATAGACGACGGGATACAGCGTGAGGTCCATGGGCCGGAGTGGCTAAATTAACTTTTTTGTCAAGACCAAGTTCTTTGTTTAAATTCAGTCTCCACTGAAAAGTCGGATTATATTTTTCAATATGACGGGGTGGAGAAGGATAACAGTTAGTTAAAGCAATGTCAAGATGTTTTAGCAGTACTCCATAAATAAGTTCCATTAGATTTTCATGAAAGGTGCCTACCATGTCCCCATCGACAAAAGCAACTACATCGCTGCCTAAAGATAAAGCTACCTTGGCGCCAATTGCGCGGGGAACGTCAATTCCCAGACATTCATGGAAGTAAATAATCTGCAGTTTGGGAATACGCATCTGTAATGCTTCCTGCATTGTCGTGTCTTTTGATCCGTTAGTAACAAGTATGATATGGTCTATCGGCAGCGTACCCAAATTCTGCAGTACGGTGATTATACGGCCAGCTTCGTTTTTTGCTGGGACGACCACAGAAATCATGCGCCATCACCTCGTGAAATTGAGTGCGGTGCATTGTGACCTGTTCTGAAAAGTATTAAAAACAGGTACTATGTATCAGGCATGTAAAAGATTGCTCATTGCGAATTTATCATTATACCTCCTAACTGGAATTTTAAAATTGGTTAAGACTGTTGCTGTCTGCTGAATAAGGATTACGTCCAAAGAATTCTATTAATTAATTTCTTCATGCATTATGGCACAGTATTGAGCGGTTGGTTTTCGCAATGTCAGAAGAATTGTAGTGTTTGTAGAAAATGGTCACAACAAGGCTTAATACAGTATATTGAGATCGAATACTGTTTGCTACTTGTACTTATTTAAAAAAATGAGCTTTGGTGTCAAATCTTCTAAGTGCTACATAGTATGTAATAAATAGTAGCCCGATGGGGGAGGGAATGATGTGACTAAAGCAAAAATCTCAGTAGGAGATCTAGTAATTCGTAAGTCGCATGGCGGTGATATAGTATTTAAAGTCACAGATATATTTGTGGATGATACAGGCCAAACTCATAGTGTGCTGAAGGGTATGCATTTAAGATTAATGGCTGATGCTCCATTGGAGGATCTGGAAAGGGTAGATGCTGAGCATTTGCGCGATGAGATTCTAAAAACAGAAAATATGCATAATGACAATCTCAAAAGGGTCATGCTGCGCCGGAGTATGGAACGGGAAAAACTTGAAATGAATCGCTCGGAACCATCGAAGAAATTTGATTTTTTTGATTTACCCGGCCGGGTACTGCATATTGACGGGGACGAAGAATATCTGAAAATGTGTCTTAAGACCTATAAACAGCTAAACATTGAAGCCGTCGGCCGGTGTATTGAAGAATCTAAACAGTCGGAGCAGGTAACTGCCTTAATAGATGAATATCGTCCGGATATTTTGGTCCTGACCGGTCATGACGCTTTGATCGGCAGCGGGAAAAAAGATTTTAAGGATATTAAGAACTATCGTAATTCCAAATACTATGTGGAATCAGTAAAAAAAGCGCGGATATTAGAACCATCGAGAGATGAGCTTGTTATTTTTGCCGGAGCCTGCCAATCCTATTTCGAAGCGATTTTGGCTGCCGGCGCAAACTTCGCAAGTTCACCCACGCGTATTTTTATCCACGCCTATGACCCTGTATTTATCGCTGAGAAAGTTGCTTTTACACCAATTAACAAGACAGTAGATGTAAGTGATGCTATAACCGCCTCGGTGACTGGTATAGAAGGGGTAGGCGGTGTCGAGACAAGGGGGAAATTTAGGCTGGGATTACCTAAGACGCCTTATTGATCCCCGTAAAAAGCCTGCAGGCTCGTGAGCCTGTAGGCTTTGTTCATAGTACAAGAAAATATAAGTTTTTGGATGTTGTCAGCCCGGTGCTAATATTTTTTGAACCACAAAGGACACAGAGGGCACAGAGTGGAACGGTGCGTATAGCTATTCGTACAATGAAATCGGGATTTTATATGGTAATGGATATGACGAAGGGGAATATATTGAGTTCAGAACGTCGCATAGATTAAGTATCAAACCGGAACCATGATAAAGTGTAATACATTGAGTTAAGAAGGAAGCAGGGAACATAAGAAATAATGATAACCCTCTGTGTCCTCTGTGTCCTCTGTGTCCTCTGTGGTTAGCGTGTCTCAATGCCGAGTTAGCGGTTTTCTTATTGTCTGTTTAGTGGCAGTCTTGTTTTTTTTTGTCACATAGTACTTGCGGCAGGCATATATATAAGTAGAACATACTAAAGGGGGGAATATGTGTGGACGATAAAGATCTCCGGCAAATGAACAATCAATGCACATTGGGGGCCCAAACTGGGCCGCAAACGATTATTGTGCGGCAAGTAGTAGGTGAACAGGAAAAACAAAAAGTATTGGATATTCATGTAGTTGTACCTGATGCGAAACCTGGTATTGAACAAATTATCGATGTGCTTGTAAAAAATCTCGAAGTGAATAGCGTTACTATCATTACTGATAAGGTAGTTGTACGCGGCGAATTAGAAATCAAAGCTATCTATGTAGCCTGCTTAGCTAACCAGCCGGTGCATGCCGTAGAACTTAAACATTATAAGTGGACACAGGATATTGACATACCTGGTGCCCGTAAGGGCATGGACGCCGATGCCAGTGTAGCTGTTGAATTCGTTGATTACGATGTTGCCGAAATGACACGGGCTTACAAATACAAAAATTATTGCGAAGAAGAAGAGCCGGAAGAAGAAGAAACTACGTGTGCTCCAAAGTGTCCGCCTAAGTGTCCGCCGCCTGAACCAGTAGCACCAGCAGAAGAAGAAGAATGCACCAGGGAGTTCGATGTATCTGTAGTACTTAAAATAACAGCAAAAGTGCTTACTGACCGTGAAGTGCAAATCGGTGGCGGTATGATGCCTGAGCAGCCCATGGGGTAAATCACAACTACTACCATCTTTAAAGGGGGGAGACCGAGTGGACGATGATTTAAGACAGAGTTCAGGTTCGACAACCACAACCGCAGACAATATAACAAGTACAACAGGCACAGGAACGACACAGGGCGGAGAATTGGCCTGCGGCTACCCGCAGCCTGGTCCTGAGACTATCCAGGTAGAGCAAGTAGTAGGCGCTGAAATGGCTCAGCGGGTTGTAGAATTTGATATGGTGGTGCCGGATCCCAAACCGGATATTGAGCAGGTAATTGATGTATACGTAAAAGATGTTGAGATTACCAGTGTAAACGTAATCCCTGACAAAGTAATTATTCGTGGCGACTTATCGGTCAAGATTATGTATGTCGCAGACTTGGCCGATCAACCGGTGCACGCTTTTGAAAAGGCCCAAATCCGCTTTACCCGCGACGTTCAAGTCGACGGTGCGGAAAAAGGAATGGACGCCTCAGCTGATGTTAATATAGAATTTGTTGATTATGATTTCGACGAAACTAATAACCGTGTTGTGCATATTACAATTGTGCTTAAATTCTGGGCACGTGTTGTCAGCACTACCGAGATGGATGTTTATGCTTTAGGGCCGGTTGCCGAAGTGGGAGAGATGGAAGTAACATCTGCTAACGAAACGGCTAATGCCGAATATGGCGGGGAAGAGAATGTGAATGTAACCGGACCTGGTGTAGCTCCTTCTACCGGAACGCAACCGTCTCCTAGCGGTACAGGAACTGTCACCGGTAATTCAGTCAATGTTCGTACCGGCCCTGGTACAAATTTCCCGGTAGTTACCAAAGTTAACACAGGTGATTCTGTTACTATAAAAGACCAGGCTTTTGGCTGGTATAAGGTTGTTCTGGCAGACGGTGTGACCACAGGCTGGATTGCCAGCTGGCTGGTCGATACTGGTGGCACGATGCCGGCAGCGCCCCAGGGATAAGGAAAGACTGGGCTTGCGCCAGGTCTTGAGATGCGGCGGAAGCCTTAGTCGTTTTTTATTACTATAAAATTATAAACACCGCTTTATTCAAGCGGTGTTTATAATTTTTAGCCCTGTCAGTAAATTTATAATTTCTAAATTGTTGCACAATTTACGAGAATTATATTGCTTTTAAAAAAGAATAGCGGTATAATACTGTTGTTAGCAAATAATAATTATCAACAAAAAGACGAACATATAATTATATTGCCCGCAAATAATTGAATAATAGTGGATCAGATAATAAAGGGATTAGAACAAAGAGGGAGGAATCGGAAAATGGCAAAATATATAATTTACAGTGTAGGGGCAATAGCGGCTTTGGCAGCTATATCGATAGGATTATTTTTACATACATATTCCATGGTGCAGTAATTGATTGCCCACCCTTATAGGTGGGTATTTTACTTGCATAAAAAGTAGTATTTAAAGTTAGCATAAACTGATAAACACCGCATGATAATTCAAGCGGTGTTTATCAGTTTATGTTGAAGCCCTCATCACCAGGGCTTTAGTTGAATCGCCAGCGATTATTTAGAATCAGACGCTTTATCCTGGGAAGAGTGTCAGACACAAATGCTACCCGTCCACAAGTACGGCAGTGTGTCGTTCCATACATAGTATGGTCAAGATCACTCTCAGGGCATTTGGTTACACCATGCCACACCCAGTTGAAAATGCTGCTCATCAGGTTCAGCCTCCTCTAAATAATAGAATAACATTTGGACGGTCCCCCAAATAACAGGCAGATTTTACGATAAAGCTCAGGTTATCGCTTAAGCTGACTGACTCCAGCACTGCTAATTTCTTGAGTCGAAAAAAGTAATATATGTGAAAGATATGTTGTTAATTGTTTAATTTTATTCTAAACTATTTGATTTGGGCTTTCAAGGATAGCAATATTCCAAAATTCAGCTTCTCCGTCCCAATAATACAGGTAAAAGGACAACTATGCCATATTGCTCACTCTTAGTAAGAATAGCAACGACCTTACATTAATTACCATATCCCTTCCTTTTTGCAGGTAATTTATCTTTCTTTCATTTCATATATTGTACTGTGCCGTAAAGAGTTGTTGCGGGAACGGCAATTGCGGCAATATGGGGATGATAGAAGGTGGAGCTAATACTTATAGCAGAGGAATATTTGGGTTCAGTGGGTTTGGGTGTAACTGCGCCACAGTTGTTCCGGGCTAACGATGGCAAGGTTTATATAGTCAAATTGCAAAATAACCGCCTCGGGCGAAAGGTGTTGGTTAATGAACTGCTTGCCGCCAGATTTGGAGAATTGATGAACTTATGTTTTCCACCCAGTGACATTATCTTGCTTGACCAACAAGTAATAAAAAAAAGTCGGCGGCTTAGAGCCGCTGGCGTTGATGCGGGGTTACATTTTGCCAGTCAATATTTAAATCACACCAGATATGTGGAATGGAGAAATCTTCGTAAAGCGGCTAATAAACAGGAAATGGCTGGTGTCATGTTGTTTGACCATATTTTCCACAATTTTGACCGGACCTGGAATCGTCGCAACCTACTACTCCGGCGGGAAGAAGGCGGATATAAACTTTATGCTATTGATAACTCCCATCTTTTCCGGAAGGGAAGGTGGACTATCCGACTGTTAGATAAATTGGTTGCCGATACAGCAGTCAATAGTACCCGTTCTTATGGCTGGCTGCTTAAATACTTCCTAAAGCCCAGAGATTTTTATCCGTATATTTCAAGGGTACTGGAGATTACTGATGGACAGCTTGAGGATATTGTAGCAACAATTCCTGTTGAATGGCTGCCGGAGGGGGATGAACGGCAGGCACTGCTGGGATATTTGATAAAACGGCGCAATATGGTAAGAGTGATAGCTGAGAAGATTTATACATTAATCCCTAATGTACACAGGCGTACCTACGTTCACTGAGTGGTAGAGTTCTTCTACATTATTATTAAGCATACGTATACAGCCAAGGGAGACCATTTGTCCGATGAGCCAGGGCTTATTAGTACCATGGATTCCATAAGAATCAAAATTTAATCCCAGCCAGCGGGTTCCAAGCACACCGCCGGGATTCATTACTTTTAACACGATCGTGTAATTTCCCAGGGGAGAGGGCGTGTTTGGCTTGCCGATGCCGACCGGATATTGCCGTATCGGGGTGTTGCCGTCAAATAGAGTTAATTGACGCTGGGATTTTGTAATAAGGATGTTGGCTCGCGCTAATGCGGAATTAGCGCGGTTGGCTGAAGGAGCAGGTGCTATTTGGATGCTGTTCGCCTGGTGCAGCCGACAGTATGTTATTGGGTCCATTATTCCCGTCGCTGGCAACCCTTCCGCCTCTTGAAAGCAGGCTATCGCTTCACGGGTGCAGGTATCATAAATATCATGGACAGGACCGTGATATAGACCGCGTACTGTTAGTAATTTATGTATCTGGGTAACAATAGGGTGTTTGCTGTCATCTTTTAAGTTTAAAGTGCTCAGTTGATGGGAAAGATAGACAGTCCGCAATTTCATGATTATGACCTCCCTCATATCCGCAGCGGTTCCAAATGAAACGCTGCGGGTTTTCGTTCGCGTTTTTCTTACCCATTATATGCATGGATTGCTTTGTTGGTGTAAGAACGTCTTTTCAGAAATTTGTCATAATTTACATATAAAGGCTTGCCCCAAAATAGTTTAATGCTATTTCATGCGGTTAGGGAGATTTTTTTTCAATATAGTATAAATATCAGCAAACATTGGTAAAAATAGATCTTGAATGGAAAAAATGTGTAACTAGACCGGAGGCAGACATGGATGATACGGCAGTAAGCAATTTATTAATTATTGGTGGTAATGAGGATAAGCAGGGTGAATGTCTTATTTTGCGCAAGTTTGTTACAATGGCCGGCGGTGCACGTTCGCATATTGTGGTAGTTACTACCGCGACTGAGCTACCTCAAGAGGTAGGTGAAGAATATCGCCTGCTTTTTACAGAATTAGGTGCCGGCTCTGTTTCTGTATTATATATGGAAGACCGTGAAGCCACTAATGACCATAATAATGTGGCTGAAATAGACAAAGCAACCGGCATATTTTTTACCGGGGGCGATCAATTGCGATTGACCAGTCTACTGGGAGGATCGACGGTTGATAAATCCATCCGTGCCGTCATAGCCCAAGGAACGGTAGTTGCCGGAACGAGCGCTGGAGCCTCGGTAATGAGCGACACTATGATTGTGGGCGGACATTCAAGTGATACGCCGAAAAAGTCCAGCCTCAGCATGGCTCATGGTATGAGTTTACTGCGAGATGTAGTAATTGACCAGCATTTTGCTCAGCGGGGTCGTATTAACCGTCTCTTGGCGGCGGTAGCACAAAACCCGCACGTACTGGGTATTGGCATTGATGAAGATACAGCGTTAAGTGTTGAACCAGGTGGGAAATGCGTTGTGATCGGTTCACGTACGGTGACAATCGTTGATGGCAAAAATATTGCCCACTCAAATATATCTGAATCCAGCAGGGATGAACCACTCGCTATTACTAATGTAATACTGCATATATTGCCGGCCGGGTTTGGTTTCGATATAAATCGGCGTTTACCATATAACTGTCGTACTTGAAAGGAAGGCTATAATAGTGGAAATCTTATCTTTGCGAATTCTTGAAGGTCCTAATATTTATAGCTGGCAGCCGGTAATAAGAATGAAGCTGGATATAGGCTGTTATGAGGATATACCTAGTAATGAAATGCCTGGTTTCAACAAACGGCTCTTGACACTTTTGCCGGGGTTGCAGGAACATCAGTGTTCCCGCGGGCGTCCAGGGGGGTTTGTTGAAAGACTACATGAAGGAACTTATCTGGCTCACATTTTTGAGCATGTTGCTCTGGAATTGGAATGCCTGGCCGGCTATGAAGTTAACTTTGGCAAGACACGCAGCGCGGGTATAAAAGGCATTTATGACGTAGTTATCGGTTATGGTTCGGCAAATGCCGCCCAAAAGGCGGCGCAGGCAGCCGAAAAACTTCTCCAGGCGGTATTGGATAATCTTTCTTTTAGTGTGGCAGATACAGTAGCGGAGATAAAAATTGCCGACGAGCGGTCGAAGCTGGGGCCAAGTACCGCTGCTATTTACGAAGCTGCAATAAAGAGGGATATTCCCATAACACGTTTTAGCGAAGAAAACCTCTTAATTTTAGGGTATGGCTGCCGCAGACAACGTATATGGGCAACGCTGACCGGAAAAACAAGCGCTTTAGCCGCTGATTTGGCAAGTGATAAACATTTGACAAAAAATATACTGGAAAGCAATGGTATAATTGTACCCCGCGGCGTTGTTGTGAAAGCCGAGCAGGAAGCAATAAGAGCTTTAAAGGCTATAGGCAAACCGGTGGTAATTAAGCCGTTGTATGGCAACCATGGCAATGGAGTGACATTGAATGTGACCAGTGAGGCTGAGGTTGAACGGGCTTTTCTGGCGGCAAGTCAGTATGGTGAGGGAAAAGGAATAGTAGTAGAAGAGTATATTTCCGGGCGCCAGTACCGTTTATGCATCGTAGACGGAAAAATGGTAGCCGCTGCTGAACGTATTCCTGCCTATGTAATTGGTGACGGACTGCATACAGTGAATGAGTTAGTTGAAATTACCAATCGAGATCCGGAACGGGGCGAAGGTCATGAAAAACGGCTGACTAAAATGAAAGTTGATACAGTGACTATTACTGTTTTGGCAAAGCAAAACTTGGATCCCCATTCTGTGCCGGCTGACCGGGAGGTGGTATATATCCGGGAAAACGCCAATCTGAGTGCCGGCGGTACGGCGGTTGATGTCACAGATATTGTTCATCCCTATAATATAAAATTAACGGAGCAGGCAGCACGGCTAATTGGTCTGGATGTTGCCGGGGTGGATATTGT
>JAEYSJ010000129.1 GCA_023434855.1 Bacillota bacterium
GCCTGGGGAGGATCAAAGGGATTGAACGCCCCGCTATTGCTACTCCTATTCCTAATTTAACCGGTACAACCATATTATTGGATTCAGGGGCAAATGTAGACAGTAAGCCTAAACATTTGTTTCAAAGTGCAATTATGGGGGCTATTTACGCCGAATTTGTCCTCGGTATTAATAACCCGCGGGTTGGGTTATTGAATATAGGAGAGGAAGAGACTAAAGGTAATGAACAAACTTTGGCTACATATCCTTTGCTGAAGCAATTGCAGACAGTCAATTTTATTGGGAATGTTGAAGGACGTGATATTCCTAGAGGCACTGTTGATGTGGTGATATGCGATGGTTTTGTGGGAAATATTGTTTTGAAATTCGGTGAAGGGTTGGCAAGTGCCATAATGCAATTGGTAAAGGGTGCTATCAAAAACAGTGGGTTTTGGGCTAAATTAGCCTCTTTAATGGTTTTGCCGGCTCTCAAAGCATTGAAGAAAAAACTTGACTATGCTGAATACGGCGGAGCGCCACTCCTAGGGGTTGACGGCGGTTTTATTATTTGCCATGGTAGCTCAAAAGCCAAGGCAATAAAAAATGCTATACATGTTGCTAATGAATTTACGGAGAAAAAAGTTGTTGAACATATCCGCGAGAATATCGCGAAGGAAGGAGTCATAACCAGTGAGTGATAAATCGGTTGGCATTATTGGTATGGGTAGTTATGTCCCGGAAAAAGTTGTTACAAACAGTGATTTGGAGAAAATAGTGGATACTTCTGACGAGTGGATTGTTGAACGTACAGGCATCAAAGAGCGGCGGATAGTTGAGCAAGGTACAGCGACGTCCGATTTGGCTGCCCGTGCTGCTGAAAGAGCACTGACGAATGCCGGTGTTGCAGCTGAAGATATAGATTTGATTATTGTAGCCACCGTTACACCGGATATGTTTTTTCCTTCAGTGTCGTGTCTTGTGCAGGAAAAAATAAAAGCTGCTAATGCGGCTGCATTTGACTTGTCAGCCGGCTGCTCAGGTTTTATGTACGGATTGGTGGTAGGCAGTCAGTTTATTAGAACAGGAGTGTACAAAAAAGTTTTGGTTATTGGTGCTGAGACATTGTCGACAATCATGGATTGGACAGACCGTAATACCTGCGTTTTATTCGGAGACGGAGCAGGGGCTGCAGTATTGGGTGAAGTAACGCCAGGATGTGGAATTCTGGGAGTTCATCTTGGAGCAGACGGATCCGGTGGTGATTTCTTAAAGATTCCTGCGGGTGGTTCGCGTACTCCTGCTTCGCCGGAAACGATTTCTCAAAAAATGCATTTTATTCATATGAATGGCAATGAAGTATTTAAATTTGCAATAAAAGTAATGGGCGAAGCGGCAGTTAAAGCACTGGAAAATGCGGGGCTAAGCCATACCGATGTGGACTGGCTTATTCCTCACCAGGCAAATATTAGAATTATCCAATCAGCTGCTAAACGTCTCAAACTACCAATGGATAAGGTCATGGTGAATGTTGATAAATATGGAAATACTTCTGCTGCTTCTATTCCCATCGCATTGGAAGAAGCTGTTCGGAGTGGCAGGGTCAAAAATAATGATATTGTAACGTTAGTGGGATTTGGCGCGGGTTTAACGTGGGCATCTTGTGTTATAAAATGGTGTGGGGAGGATAACACTATTGCTTAATACTAAACTTTGCCAATTGTTAAACATAAAATACCCCATTTTGCAAGGTGGTATGGCCTGGGTTGCTACAGCTGAATTGGCGTCCGCTGTTTCAAATGCCGGTGGGTTAGGAGTTATCGGCGCCGGTTATATGCCTCCCGATCTACTAAGAGAAGAAATAAAAAGAGCAAAGGCTTTGACCGCCAATCCATTTGGTGTAAATATTATGTTAAGGTCACCCTTCGTCAAGGAGGTAATGCAGGTAGTCGTGGAAGAACGGGTGCCTGTTGTTACTACAGGAGCAGGTAATCCGGGGGAATATATTCCGGCTTTAAAAGAAATTGGCACTAAAATAATTCCCGTTGTGGCATCTGTGGCTTTGGCCAAAAGGCTTGAACGGGTAGGCGTGGATGCAATTATTGCCGAAGGCATGGAAAGTGGTGGGCATATTGGCGAAGTTACTACTATGGCTTTAGTTCCTCAGGTGGTTGATGCCGTAAATGTACCTGTAATTGCGGCAGGAGGAATTGGTGATGCTCGCGGTATAATTGCTGCATTAGCACTGGGAGCACAGGGGGTACAAATTGGAACCCGTTTTGTTGCTTCTGTTGAATGTATAGCTCACCCCAATTATAAGGAAGCCATAGTAAAAGCAAAAGAGCGATCTACCGTAGTTACCGGACTTTCTACCGGTCATCCGGTACGGGTAATTGCGAATAAACTGACCCGCGAGTTTGAAGAGATGGAAAAGGGGGGAGCGACTCCCGAAGAGCTTGACCGTCTTGGTGAGGGAAAGCTGCGGATGGCAGCTAGAGAGGGCGATGTTGAATATGGCTCGGTAATGATCGGGCAAGTTGCAGGCATGGTTGATGATATTAAGCCTGTAGCCAAAATATTTGATGACATAATTTTAGACATATCAAACGTCCTGACTGGCATAAACAATATTATCCAATCATAAACAGTGGGGAGGTACTTTATGGGGAAAATAGCTTTTGTATTTCCCGGACAGGGTTCACAGTCTGTAGGTATGGGTAAAGAGTTATATGACCGTTTTGCATCAGCTAAGGCCATATTTTCAGCCGCTGATGAAGCGTTAGGTTTTTCCATAACTGACATGTGTTTTAACGGTCCGGAAGAAGAATTACGCAAAACGTTTAATACGCAACCTGCCATTTTGACAGTTAGTGTTGCTTGTTATGAGGTATTAAAGGAACATGGTGTTTCTTCAGATATTGTGGCCGGACATAGTTTGGGCGAATATTCAGCGTTAGTTGCTGCAGGAGCTTTATCTTTTGGTGATGCCGTCCGGCTGGTACGTAAACGTGGACAGTTTATGCAGGAAGCAGTACCTATTGGTGAAGGCAGCATGGCTGCAATTTTGGGCCTTGATCGTGATGAAGTTAAGAATATCTGTGCAAAGGCACAAGAGGAGTATGGTCCTGTGCAGGCGGTTAATTTCAATTGCCCTGGGCAAGTTGTTATTGCCGGCAAAACGGCCGCAGTGGAAAAAGCGGTAGAAATATTAAAAGCAGCGGGGGCCAAGCGGGCTGTAATGCTTCCTGTCAGCGCGCCTTTTCACAGCACATTAATGAAACCAGCGGCTGAAAAACTGGCAGGGGAATTGGAAAAGATAACTGTAAAGGATGCCCTTATTCCTGCAGTTGCTAATGTTAATGGACAGATTGTTACACAAAGTGATGCTATTAGAACCTCTCTTGTTGAGCAGGCTGCCAGTCCTGTACAATGGGAAGATTGTATTGCACAAATGGTAAGATTTGGTGTCGAAACTTTTGTTGAAGTTGGTCCAGGTAAAGTACTTTCAGGGTTTACAAAAAAGATTGCGAAAGATTTAAATAATTTAAATGTCGAGGATCTTATTTCGTTAGAAAAAACCCTTGATTATTTCAAGGAGGTTCGTTAAAATGCTTGTAGATGGTAAAGTGGCAATAGTTACCGGAGCTTCCAGGGGAATTGGACGTGCAATTGCTATCGAATTAGCCAAAGCCGGAGCCGCAGTTGTTGTCAATTATGCTGGGAATGCAGCCGCCGCACAAGAGGTAAAGGATATTATCACTCAAAGTGGCGGGCAGGCAATAGCAGTTCAGGCTGATGTGGCAGATGCTGAAGCTGTAAAGGCTTTAGTGAAAACAACCATAGAAAATTTCGGGCACATAGATATACTGGTAAATAATGCCGGCATAACCCGCGACATTCCTTTGGCAATGATGAAAGAAGAGGATTGGGACGCTGTAATTAATACTAACTTAAAAGGTGTATACAATTGTACTAAAGCGGTTTTGAAACCCATGATAAAACAAAAATGCGGTAAAATTATTAATATGACCTCAGTTGTGGGTATAATGGGTAATGCAGGGCAGGCAAACTACGCCGCTGCTAAAGCAGGTGTAATCGGTTTTACTAAATCGATGGCAAGAGAGCTTGCGGCCCGCAGTATTACCGTTAACGCTATTGCACCCGGGTTTATTACCACTGATATGACTGCAGTAATTCCTGAGCAGGCTAAAATCGAGTTAGCAAAAAAGATTCCTTTAGGAAAATTAGGTACTCCTGAAGATGTTGCTGCCGCCGTGCTATTTTTGGCGTCTGAATCAGCCAATTATATTACCGGACAGACTTTAAATATTGATGGCGGTATGGTAATGTAATTGGTGGGTAATTTGTGCAAATAACGAAATAATTTTTTTGGAAGGAGGTGAATTTTCATGACAACTTTTGATAAAGTAAAAGAAATCGTTGTAGAACAACTGGGTGTTGATGAAGCTGACGTTGCTATGGATTCCACTTTTATTGATGATCTTGGGGCTGACTCTCTTGACATTGTTGAATTAATTATGGCCTTTGAAGAGGAATTTAACATTGAGATTCCCGACGAAGTGGCAGAAAAAATTAAGACTGTAAAAGACGCTGTGGGGTACATAGAACAGGAAAAGCAAGGTTAAGGCTTATTACCTGTAAACAAAAGAAAGTCCCGTGAAATATATTTTTTTCGCGGGACTTTCTTAAAGGTAATGCGCTACTGAATGGAGGAGTTAGTACTTGAAACTTCCAGAGCTAAAAATAGGCCATCTGGTAGCCAAGGTGCCTATCATGCAGGGTGGAATGGCTATAAGACTTTCTACAGCTCGTTTGGCGGCAGCTGTAGCAGAGGCTGGCGGTATTGGATTAATAGCTGCTTCGGGAATGACTTTTGATGAACTTCGTCATGAAATTCGATTGGCGCGTTCACTTACCAAAGGAATAATTGGCATAAATGTTATGGTTGCTGCAAGAGTTTTTGCTGATATTGTTAAAACTGCTATTGATGAAGGTATTGATTTAATAGTGGCAGGAGCGGGTTTTTCCCGGGATGTCTTTGGACTTGGCAAAGAGTCCGGTAC
>JAEYSJ010000136.1 GCA_023434855.1 Bacillota bacterium
TAACAGCCGAGTGCTCTACCATTGAGCTATCGAGGAACGTCACCAACAAAATATATTATATAACAATGTTACCTGCGAGTCAATAGATAGGCTGTTTTTTATTCCAGGAAATCTTTGAGCTTTTTGCTGCGACTGGGATGGCGCAGTTTTCTTAAGGCTTTGGCTTCAATTTGACGGATACGTTCGCGGGTAACCCCAAAATGTTGTCCTACTTCCTCAAGGGTGCGTGCCCGACCGTCATCAAGGCCAAATCTAAGTCTTAGTACTTTTTCCTCCCGTGGAGTTAAAGTCTCCAGAACTTCTTCCAATTGTTCTTTGAGCAGCATAAATGAAGCTGCTTCGGCAGGTGCAGGCGCATCCTGATCTTCAATAAAATCGCCTAAATGTGAATCTTCTTCTTCCCCGATAGGTGTTTCCAGTGATACAGGTTCTTGAGCAATTTTCATTATTTCCCGTACACGTTCAACATTAATTTCCATTTCTTTGGCAATTTCTTCAGGTAGCGGTTCACGCCCCAACTCCTGTAGCAATTGGCGGGAAACACGGATAAGTTTATTAATAGTTTCTACCATGTGGACAGGTATACGAATCGTACGGGCTTGGTCCGCAATAGCTCTCGTAATAGCCTGACGGATCCACCATGTAGCGTAAGTACTAAACTTATATCCTTTTGTATGATCAAACTTTTCAACTGCTTTTATTAAGCCGAGATTGCCTTCCTGGATTAAGTCCAAAAATAACATTCCCCGGCCAACATAACGTTTGGCAATACTTACAACAAGTCGTAAATTGGCTTCCGCCAGGCGCCGTTTAGCTTCATCGTCACCTTGTTCCATCATTTGAGCCAGTCTGATTTCTTCATCAGCCGTTAAAAGTGGTACTCTGCCAATTTCCTTTAGATACATCCTAACAGGATCATC
Organism: Bacillota bacterium; assembly: GCA_023434855.1. The sequence goes on from JAEYSJ010000136.1 coordinate 921, forward strand.
AATGCTAATGCCTTCCGGAATGGTCAAATCTATATCGATTTCTTCCGGAGCAGTTTCTTCTATTTCAGAAATATCCGGGCCTTCTAAGTTATCAACATCGGGAATTTCATCAACGATTTCAATACCTTTTGTCGTAAAAACCTCATACATATCATCAATTTCATCAGGAGATAAATCTTCGCTCTGGAGAGTATCCATGATCTCAGCATACGTCAGTACTCCACCACGTTTTTTCCCTTTATGCAATAATTCATTTACGTGATTACTTGATGTGTTCTTTTTTTCTGTCATCTTACTCCCCCCTCCCTTGGCAGCCCAAAACACAATTCAATTTCGTTTTTCGATTATGAATAATACAATTTACTGATTTCATCTTTAATTCGCTGACTTTCCGCTAATTCCTGCAGAAAGCTACTATCCCCCATGCGTTCTAATTCATCAGCCCGTAGCCGATGTTGCTCATATATTGTTTTTAAATGCGCCAAGCGCAGAGTTTTTACACAATCATCAACCAGCTTTGTAATATCATCATACTGTATATCTATTAACATAATATGCGACAGTACAGAATTTGTTTCGTCGCTTAATATATTGACCCAATTACCATCAATAATATTTTTCTCCATATTATACGCATTAAATATCGAATTAATTATTTTTCTATGCTCCTTATCCTGAATACCTTCAACAAAAAGCTGCGCTTGTATATATGGTATTAAATCGCTATTATCGCACATAAGGCGGATAAGTGTTTGTTCAGCCCGATTTATTGCACTTACAGGTTTAGCTGCCAATGTGACAGTAGCTATATTCTTCCCCATATTTACATTTTTATCCTTTTGTTTAAAGGATAAAAATTTACTAACTTCAGTGCGTATGGCACTTTCGTCAATAGATAACTCCTGAGCAATATGAGTAATATGCTCATTAACCTCAATTGCATTCTCCGCTGCTGCTAATGCGGGCACCACTTTGGCAACAACGGCAATTTTTCCACTGAGGGTAGAATGGTCGGTGCCGATAAAGGCCTGATTAATTTGATAATCCAAAAGCGCCAAGCTATCAATGACAAGCTTGCGAAAAGCTTCAGGGCCATGTTTACGGATAAACTCGTCAGGATCTTTGCCGTCCGGAATATCAACAATGCGTACTGCTGCCCCTAGTTTGCGAACGGTATCTAACGCCCGCATAGTAGCATTCTTGCCGGCGGCATCACTATCATAGGCAAATATGATCTCCGAGACATTTCGCAAAAGTCGGGCTTGCTCAGTTGTAAAAGCTGTTCCCAGAGAAGCAACCACATTTTTTATTCCGGCAGCGTGGGCAGTAATAGCATCCATGTATCCCTCAACTATAATAGCTTGCCCTGACTGGCGAATATATTTGTCGGCTACATGTAATCCATATAGAATATGACGTTTATTAAAAATGGTTGTTTCCGGAGAATTTAAATATTTAGGTTGACTGCCATCAAGCACACGGCCGCCAAATCCGACAACGTGGCCGCGGATGTCGTGAATTGGATACATTATTCTGTTGCGAAAACGGTCATATGAACCATCACCTGACGTACGGTTTATCGCCAATCCGGCTTTTACTAAAGTTTCGGTTTCTATGCCGCGCTCGCGCAAAGCAAGTAATAATCTGTCCCATGACTGTGGCGCAAAACCCAGTTTAAAATCTTTAATGATTTGTGCGTCTACACCTCTGTTAGCCAGATATTCTCTTGCCAGTTTGCCATAGTTGGTTTTAGTAAGGCAGGCGTGATAAAAATCCCGCGCCATCTCATTTACAGAAAACAATCTGGCTCTTTCTTTCTCCAGAGCTATTTCTTCATCTGATTTTTCTTTTTCCGGTACAGGAATATTCATTTTTTGCGCCAACAATTTTACAGCTTCAAAAAAACCGATATTCTCGACCTTCATTAGAAAATTAAATACATTACCGCCGCTTTGACACCCAAAGCAATAGTAAAAACCTTTTTCTGGAGAAACAGAAAATGACGGCGTTTTTTCATGGTGAAACGGGCAACAACCCCAGTAATTTCGGCCCTTTTTCTTTAACGGCACATAATCTGAAATAACACCTACAATATCGCTCTCAACACGCAATCTGCCGATAAAATCGTCGTAAACTGTATCTTTCATAAGCTTTTCTTACAACTCCCATACTTACTAAAAGTACGCTACCCAATTTACCATAACATACTTTATTTTTGATACAGCTTTGAGTAAATCTTATATTACATTATTACCCATTATTCAATCTTTTCGCTCTCTTTTTTTATTTTCCTGCTAATTTTAGCAACATGATAAAGTGCCATATACAAATTAGCGAAACTGATTTTCTCTTGCCCTTTTGACTTTATTCTACAAATTTTTTTCATATTCCTGCTGAAGAACAATAATAAACAATATATATAATCTGCATGAAAAACCGTAGCAATTTAGTCAAACTAGATTCAAGTGCTGGCCATGGGGCGTTGGCTAAATCCACAGGCAATATTATTTTGCACTTATATATATTATTTTTTTATGATAGTATTTAATATTCAATGCAAATAACAAATATCCTCTTTCACCCCCTTGACAATACATATATTCTTTGCAGGCAAAAAAAAATAACCGGAAACTTATTCCGGTTTTAATAAAATCTGCAAATTACGATGTCTGCCATTTGGCTGGGATAAATAATTTTTCAAATAAATTAATAGCATATAGATCGGATAAGCCAGCAACATAATCAATCACGGTAGTCTGCAACCCCCATCGTTCCTCCCTTTCCAAAAACTCTTGAGGCAGACTGCGGGGATTAGCCATATAATAATCATACAATTTATGAATTACATATTTTGCTTTTTTTCGGTCCGGTTCTAAATCTACCGAATGGTAAATTTTCTTGAACATAAATTCGCGAAATTCATCCATGGCCTCCTTAACCTCAGTCGATAAGCCTATTTCGCTACGCCCTGCCGAAGTATTGATCATGTCAGAAACCATAACAGTTATCATACTGGAAGGATTAGTGCCTAGAACATTTATCACCTTTTTTGGCAAATCCATTGGCTTAATCATACCGGCCCGGATGCCGTCATCATAATCATGGCACAAATAGGCAATGCGGTCGCCATTACGTACAATATTGCCTTCCAAAGTAAAAGGGTTATTCAATCCAGTATGATTTACAATGCCATCTTTTACTTCAACAGTCAAATTAAGCCCTTGACCATTTCTTTCTAAATATTCTACCACACGCAGACTTTGTTCATTATGATTGTATTTGCCGATAATCTCCCTCAAGGCATATTCTCCTGCATGTCCAAAAGGAGTATGTCCCACATCATGCCCCAGGGCAATGGCTTCTGTCAAATCTTCATTTAACATCAATCCCCGGGCAATAGTCCTTGAAATTTGCGCCACTTCTAGGCTATGGGTCATACGCATACGGTAATGATCACCAGGTGAAATATATACCTGAGTCTTATGTTTCAGTCGCCGAAAGGCCTTGCTATGAATAATACGGTCACGATCACGCTGAAATGCAGTACGAAATTCGCACAAATTTTCTTCTTTGATTCGCACAGCCTCGCGGCTCTTACTGGCATATGGGGATAGAATTTTATATTCTTGCTCCTCAATACGTTCACGAACGTTCATAACATCGCCTCCCTTAATAATTATAATATTATTTTCCTATTAACCATACGGCAAATAAATCCTGCCATGTCCCAGCCCAGTATTTGCCTGTACCCTTATTAATAATATATTGGTATAATTAATTACGAAAGGTGGGGGATTCATGAAGACTAAGATTCTTTTGACCCTAATATTGATCATAGTTTTGTTTGCATCTACCGCTATAGCTAAGCCGGTTGTAACAGCCGACCGTACTTATTTTGATGTAGAATCAGGCTTATATGTACTAAACGGCAATGTTTACATAGAGGCTAATAACCGGATTATCACCGCCGGCCAAGCCAAGGTCAATATGGCTTCCCTGGAAGTGTGGGGCTCAGGCGGTGTTACTGTTACGCAAGAGGATATTAAATTTACAGGTGATAGTGTATATGTGTACGGCTCACAGGAACGGGCGGTAATTGATGGGGGAGTGGGTTTCTCCCGGACAGGCCTCAGAATTACGGCTAACAAAGTTGAGTATAACTGGAACAATAAGAGCGCCATATTTAACGGAAATGTTCAGGTTACCCAAAATAATAATACTTGGGCAGCCGACAGTCTAAGTTACAATGTTGCCGCGAATAGCATATTGTAAGCTAACCCCCAGTCACAAGACTGGGGGTTAAAATACATTATTTGCAGCTTTTTCGGGCTATTTCCAGAATTTTATTAGCTGTTTCCTCAATAGCTTTATTAGATACATCAATAATAGGACACTGAAGTTTTCGCATAATACATCTGGCGTATTCCAATTCTTCGATAATACGGGCGGGGTTGGCATAATTGCCATCGGCAGACAAACCCATAACCTTTAGCCGCTCGGAGCGGATGCTATTGAGTTTGAACGGATCAATTACCAGACCAACAATACGTTCGGGCGGCACCTCAAACAATTGTTCCGGCGGTTCAACTTCCGGTACCATCGGTACATTGGCCACCTTTAATTTTTTATGGGCCAGGTACATGCTTAATGGAGTTTTTGATGTTCTTGACACTCCTACAATAACGATATCAGCCTTTAACAGCCCCCAGGGATTCTTTCCATCATCATATTTGACGGCAAACTCTACCGCCTCTACCCGTTTAAAATATTCCTGGTCCAGTTTATGCATAAGACCCGGCTTCAGCTTGGGAGTAATTCCCGATACATCATGTACAGCCCCAATCATTGGCCCCATAATATCAATCGTAGGTATACCATAATTTTTTGCCTGTTCGGCAAGGGCTTCCCGTAAATCAGGTGATACCATAGTGTGACAAATTACGCATGGCTGTTTGGCTGCTTGATGCAGAATTTCTTCGATTTGCTCTACAGAATTAATATAAGGAACGCGAATAATATCAAACCTTCCCGCATCAAACTGGCTGGCAGTAGCTCTGGCTACCAATTCAGCGGTCTCTCCAATAGAGTCTGACAGCGCATAAATTGTTGATAAATTTGCCATGCGCAAGCCCTCCTTTGTTCATCTTTTTTACAAATATAAGACAGCAATGAGTAAAAAAAATTCAGGGTCATTAATTATAGTATACGCTAAAATTTAATTATTTCCTCTATGTATATTTAGCTCTATATTGCTTCATGCATAAATAAACCTGAAAAAGCAAAGCCTGCACCAAATGCAGGCTTTGCTTTTTCACTATAATACTACAATTTTGCTTAAATCAGCCATTTGTAACGTAAGACCGGTGATAGCCTTGAGTAAGGCCAGACGATTATTGCGTATCGCTATGTCTTCAACCATTACCATAACCGCGCCAAAGAAAGCATCAATAGGTTCAGCCAATTCGGCCATGACAGCAAGTACTCCTTTATAGTCTTTAGCTTTAGTATAACTATCAATTGTGCCGCGGGCAGTTAAATATGCATTATATAATTGCAGTTCTGCATCGCTGGCAAATATTTGAGGCTCAATTGTATCAGTTACAGCAGCATTCTTGGCCAAATTTCCAACCCTGGTAAAGGCCTGCACTGCCCTCTGCATGGCAACTGTGCCACCGTCCAATGCCATTGCCTTAGCTCGCAGCCAGGTATCATATATATTATCAGTACCTACAGCCATTATCGCGTCAACCATATCATAGCGAATATTCTCTTCAGACAAAACATTTTTAATCCGCAAGCGGAAAAACTCCTGTATTTCAGCAAGTAATTTTTGACGTTGGGCAGCATCAGTAATACCTAGTAAATCCATGGTGTGGGTCAGAATACCATCCAATGATACATTATACTTGGCAGCTATCAGGATATTAACTACCCCCAAAGCCTGCCTTCTGAGGGCATAAGGATCCTGTGAACCTGTAGGTATTAAACCGCGGCTAAAGGTAGCTACAATATTATCCAGCTTATCGGCAATACTGATTGTCCTGCCGGCAGCGGTCTGTGGTAAAATATCGCCGGCAAAGCGTGGTAAATAATGTTCAAAAATAGCTTCTGAGACAGCATTTTCCTCACCGCTTAACCGGGCATACTCACGTCCCATAATACCTTGAAGTTCGGTAAATTCGTAGACCATCCCGGTAACCAGGTCCGCTTTAGCCAATTTTGCGCCCCGTTTTATTACCGGCAGTTCACTTTCGGCAATATCCACTGTTTGAGCAATAATCGCCGCCAGTCGTTCCAACCTGATGGCTTTGTCATACAATGTCCCCAAACCTTCCTGGAAAACAATGGCTTTAAGCTTTTCCACCTTATCAGCCAATGGCATTTTCTGATCTTCTTCAAAGAAGAACTGAGCATCGGATAGTCTGGCTCTAAGTACTCTTTCATTGCCATGACGAACAATATCTATATAGTCAGAGCCGCCATTGCGGACAGTTATAAATACCGGCAATAATTTACCCTCTTTGGAGAAAACCGGAAAGTAGCGTTGATGTTCACGCATGGGAGTTATGACTGCCTCAGGCGGCAAAGCCAGATATTTATCTTCAAAGCGGCCACATAGTGCTGTAGGATATTCCACAAGAAATACGACTTCCTCCAATAGATCCTGGTCTATGGTAGCCGTTCCTCCTTGATTTAGGGCCAATTTTTCGATTTGTTCGCGAATAACCCTGCGGCGTACTTCCTGATCAACCATCACATGGTTTTCTGCCAGTTTGACAAAGTAATCGTCTACTGAGTTTACTGTAACGTTACCCTTACTTAAAAACCGATGTCCATATGTTATGTTGCTTGTTTGTACACCTGCAACAGTAAAAGGTATTACATCTGGGCCAAAGAGAGCCAGCAGCCAGCGTATGGGACGAACAAAGCGCATATCCAGATTAGCCCAGCGCATATTTTTGGGAAAATTAAGGCTGTTGATAATGTCAGGCAGCACATTAGGTAATAAAAGCTCAACCGGCTGTCCCACTTCATGCACCATCGCATAAACATAGCCATCTTTTACGACCAATTTAGATACATCCAGCCCCTGACCCCGGGCAAACCCTTGGGCAGCTTTCGTAGGTGCGCCATTTTCATCAAAAGCAATTTTTACCGACGGACCCTTATTCTCAGATTGTTTGTCGGTTTGTTGCTCCGCAACTCCCCTCACTACCAGCGCTAACCTCCGCGGTGTACCTATCGCACGTATTTCAGAATAAGTAATACGCTCTTCATCAAACTTATTTTTAGCAATGCTTTCCATCTGAGCCAATGCAGCAGTCATAAATCTTGCCGGGATTTCTTCTGTACCGATTTCCAGTAATATATCTTTGGGCATGATTATTTACCTCCCTTGAGCAACGGATAGCCGAGTTTTTCCCGTTGCTCCAGATAACCCTGCGCGCACAAGCGGGCCATATTACGTACTCGTCCGATAAATCCCGTACGCTCGCTTACACTAATAGCACCACGGGCATCTAACAGGTTGAACGTGTGAGAACACTTGAGCACATAGTCATAACCTGGCAGGACATACCCTAGCTCAATAACCCGGATAGCTTCTTTCTCATACATATCAAATAATTGGAACAGTAAATTAGTATCAGCGATTTGAAAATTATAATAGGATTGCTCAACTTCGTTACGGTGAAAAACATCGCCATAAGTAATTCCCTGCACCCAGTCAATATCAAATACATTCTCTTTCCCCTGGATATACATAGCTAAACGTTCCAACCCATAAGTTATTTCTACCGACACCGGTTTGACATCTATGCTGCCAACTTGCTGGAAATAAGTAAACTGAGTAATTTCCATACCATCAAGCCATACCTCCCAGCCAAGACCCCAGGCGCCAAGAGTGGGTGATTCCCAGTTGTCTTCGACAAAACGTATATCATGTTTGTCCGGATCAATTCCCAGACGCGCTAAACTTGTAAGGTAAAGTTCCTGAATGTTAGCCGGTGAAGGCTTCATAATCACCTGATATTGATGATGCTGAAACAGACGGTTGGGATTATCGCCATAGCGCCCGTCCGTCGGCCGGCGGGAAGGCTCCACATAAGCCACATTCCATGGTTCAGGGCCCAATGCCCGCAAAAAGGTAGCCGGATTCATTGTACCCGCGCCTTTTTCCACATCATATGGTTGTTGTAAAATACAATTCTGCTCAGCCCAAAAATTCTGTAATGTCAGGATTATCTCCTGGAAAGTCATACAATAAACCTCCTCAATTAGAAAATAAAAAAACCCGCCATCCATAGTAACAATAGTTACCAGGGACGGGAGGTTCTAGTCCCGCGGTTCCACCCTGATTGGCCAGTAGCCCACCTTGGTTAATATTACGAGCTTTACTTTCTTATAAGAAGCCACAAAACAGCCCCTTAAAGATTTCCTCCCGCAGCTTGGAAATGCCTTTCACCTGATAGATACCGGGCTTACACCCTCCCCGGCTCGCTGTTGCGAGTCTGTTTCTAAACGACCATCTGCGGCGCCGCACAAATGACGTGAGACAATCCGCATAGAAATAAAGTGCGATGATCAATCTGTCTCAGTCAGAACGTGCCCAGTCTTCCGAGATCCTCAACCGTGCGCACTCGAAGTATGTGCACATTAACAAGATTACCCGTCTCTCCGGTCATCTTAATCAATGTGCGGACAAATCCGTACGCCTCCGGTCTCGAAATCCCAGGCGACCCGTACAATTAGCGCAGAATTGTTTGCAACAACCTTACTGCGCTAGCGATATGGGCTGGTCAGAACGTGCATCTGGACATTTATAAACAGCCTCGTTAGATTAAGGTTGCGTGTTTTAAAAACACGCATTTATAACCCAGGCTACTATTTTCCGCATTGCCGTAATTACTTTCCAATATAGCAAAGAAAAATTAACTTGTCAAATAGAAACAATATTTTGGTTATTGGTTATTCTCCCCTGTATTGCCGCAATCATCATCATCATTACGGACGACCTCTATACTGCAGCGTTTAAATACAGCTACCAGCACGCCGAGAGCGGCAAGCTGGGGAAGAACCATAGCACCAATAGCTCCTATACCCACCGGTATCTCTGCTAATACTTTGTCATCGTTTTTTATGCGAATTTTATTGACATTACCTTCATGAATTATTTCTTTCACTTTATCAATAACTTCACCTGACCGTACTGAAAACTCTTCAGTCCATTTAGACTGTTTTTTCCCTTCTAATTCAATCAATGCATCTACTATATTGCCATGAGTTTTTTCCAACGCCTCTTTAGCCTCACGGTAAGTAACGCCGGTTCTTTCTCGCAAAATATCAATTTTCTCTAAAGAAATTTCTTCCATAATTCTTTACCTCCTGACAGGCGGTTTCCTTTTACTCTTTATCTTTTCCCGTATTAATCATTATTATCCTGCTATATAACTGAAAGCTGTTTAATAAATTCAATAGATTTTAGAGGCTTGTCCAAACAATGAACTAAGTAATTAATTAAAATATTTTCAGTTTGCAATAATGTTGCCTTATTTACTGTAAAATGCTCCGGGTTTTTCCAGTTTAAATGCAAAAGTCTTTTAATTAAATCGCATTCAGCCTGACCAAATTCATGACACTTATGATGATGGCACAGTGTGCAGACTGCGCCTCCGGCACCGGCGTCAAAATGCGCCGGAAAGGTTATATTTTTTCCGCAAATTGTGCAATTGGCATACTCGGGATAATATCCACATAAGGATAGTAATTGCCATGCACCGGCTAAAGCTACTAAACGCGGGTTACGCTCAATGATTACACGGAAAATGTCTAACAACAGATCAAAAATCAGTGGTTCAGCTTGACGTTCAGGACACAGCTCTGTTGTTATTTCAGCTATAAATGCGCCATATGCCATACAATGCAAATCTTCTCGCGCTTTCCTAAAAGAATTTTTAACTTCGCATTGCTTTATAGAATCCATACTTTTTCCTGAAAGGATAGCCGCATCAAGATGGATAAAAGGCTGCATACAGCCAGCCAATTTGCTTTTTGGATACCTTGCCCCATAAGCCATCGCTACAAGCTTGCCATATTCTCGTGAGAACAAGGTTGCCACTCTGTCGGCTTCACCCCAATCGCGTACTGTCAGCAAGATGGCCTCAGTTTGATATTGCGCCATATAAAACCTCAAGCAAGTCTAATTTATTTCAGTGGCTTTGGTCTCTGATTCAAGTTGTTCTACAGCATTGCAATCAATGCATGAACGATACGCTAGATATGCTCCAATATGTCCGGTATTGAGAAAAATTTCCCACATAAGGTCCTGTAATAACACTTGACATCATCCCTTCGCACACAATTTTGGCTAGTAAATAGATTTATTATTCACTGCTTTCAATAGGTACAGGAAGCGGTATGGCTTTAACCCTCACAATCCGAAAGCCATTTACTTTTAATACTTCAAATGTATAGTCACCGATATCAACTTTGTCTCCGGTTTCAGGACGCCGTCCCAGCAATCCAAATATATAGCCTCCCAACGTATCTTCTTCATGTTCTTCCAAATGAATGTTTAAAAGTTCCACAACATCATCTAACAATACTCTGCCATCAAATTCATAAATACCATCTGCTATGCGTTGAACTTCCAGCTCAACGTCTTCGTCAGTTTCGTCCTGAATATCCCCCACAATTTCTTCAATAATGTCTTCCAGTGCTACCAAGCCGGCTG
>JAEYSJ010000145.1 GCA_023434855.1 Bacillota bacterium
TGAAGACCTTGTATAAAATTTATTTTGTCCAATATATCCGCGCATAAAATAATCATCATTTCGATCTTTTAAATAATAATCGCCATTTACGAACTCCACTTTTGTACTAAACCTATTCCAGCCATATGTTTTATTTTTAAACCAGACTCTTTTAACCTTTGAGTTATATTGTTCTTCTAGCATTTCTAAAAATCTAAGATAGACTTTAGGAGAATTCGCACCGAGACAAACAAAATCAACAGTCACTAAAGCCGAATACTTTTTCTGTAAAAACCCGTATAATCCAGCAACCTCACAGGGTGACCCGACAAATAAAACTTTTTTCCCTTCGTCGAGCAATGCTTTTATCTGTTTAAAGACATCCTTCTTATCACTTTGCACGTACTTTGATTGCCGTAAAATAGAAATTTCATCTTTCTTCTGAATAATATGATGCTCTACAAGAAACTCTTTCGTGTATCTAGCTCCAACGACATAGCCACTATCTTCCGTTAAAAAACTACTTGCTAATTCCGTAAAGATTCCTCCGGAAGTACTATGCCAGCGTACCTCTCTATCTAATGACCATGCGGCTTTCACTTTTGGTTCTTTTTTATCCTCGTCTAAAGATTGAACTAATGATGGGCATACTTTTTCACATAAATTACACTGAATACATGTTTTTTTATCAATTACTGGATATAAAAACCCATCATGTTCGGCTTCCATTATAATAGAATTTTTTGGGCATACATTAACACATGCACTACAACCAGTACAATGATTCCTGGATAGTTTATCTATCATACAATCACTTCCAATTAACTTCTCGCCTAATAAGCTCAGCTGGTACACCCGCTACGATAGAATACGGTTCTACATCCTTAGTTACAACAGCTCCCGCTGCAACAATTGCGCCATCGCCAATAGTAACCCCTTTTAAAATAGTAGCTCTTGTGCCAATCCAAACACGATTTCCAATACGAATGGGTAATGTTTTTTCATATTTATCAGCTATTATTTCATGTGCATCAGAATCCATAATCGTCACATCATGTGAAATCACAACATCATTTCCTATAGATATTTCTTTTGTGCATCTAATTTTAATATTGGAATTAAAAAAACCTGAGCCAAGTTTCAACTTAGCATTTTTAAAAAGAATAATATCTCCACCATAATAAACCGCAAACCCACCATTCACTTGTAATAATGAGTTCTCATCCATGCGAATTGTCGTCTCTCTTTTTGAGCCAGCAATGGCATTAGCTCCAATATGAAAATTGCCATTTAAATGTATTTCTGCACCGTGATTCATTTCAACAATGGCACCTTTATATAGAATAATTTTATTCTTAGAAGCATATTTTATTTTTTTATTCAAGAAATTATAGTAAAGTGTTCTAAAAATTTTAATTTTTTTTATTACACGAATATCCATGAATACTCCTATATATAAAAATTTATTTTTCAAGTTTCAAATCTTGCAATACTGTTTTTGTAAACAATTTTCTTCCATTGATATTTAAAAAATCCGAGTTAATATATAATTTGTAGTCTTGAAAACGTTCATCGTATAAATAATCTAACACCGGAATATTTCTTGTATTTGCGCGACGAATATTTTTGTACAACACTGTTTCCATAAATTCTTTTGAAATCAATTGATTTAAAACTCCGGATACAGGTGGCACTACAATAATGGGTTTAAGGTTTTTTTCTATGCAAAACTCAATCATTTCAGATAATAAAACTGTAGTTTTGTTAAACATATCTTTTAAATGAATAGCCGATGTGGATGATTTCATATCGACCAGCTTAAACTCATTACACCATTCTTTTACTCTTTCCTTTGCCTCAACTTTAATATCTTCATAAGATTTGCTTTCATTACATACATACAAATCAATTATTGGTTGATCTTTGATTAGATGCCATAATTTCAATTTTGCTGATAATATCGGAAACTTAATTCTGGTAAAGTATTTAAATTTTGTATAACCGTTAATATATATCTTATCTAAAAAATGATAATATTTTGTGTTGCTCTCTTCATTTACATAATCTAAAAAACAAAATGCTAAATCTGGAATAATAATTAAGACTTTAGAATTCTTTTTAAAATGGTGATTATATTGCTTTAAGATCTTAAAATCATAGGACAATGATTGCGGCTGTAACGCAAAATTAAAACCTTTAACCTCAGCACCTTCATAATCAAATCCATATTTACCATATGAACTTCCTGTATTAATTACCTCTAATTGATAGGGAACGCCGTTAGTAAATTTCTTCAACTGTCGAACTGTATTTTGATAATAATTAGTTTTTATAAATAGCTGATTCAAAGCAAAAATCAATAAAAAAGTACTTAGTACACTGAATAAAACATATAAAACTATCATTATTCAAATAGCTAACAAGCTTTTTTTCACCTGTAGCTTTCCTTTCTAATCAATTTAAGGATGCTCCACCATCACACACAATAGTTTGTCCAACAATATGATTCGCGGCATCACTCGCCAAAAACAATGCCAATTCCCCTATTTCTTCCGGTAACGCAACTCTGTTATTATATAATTCATTTGTATAAGCATTCTCATTCACATCAATATTATTAATACTCGTAGCCGTAATCCCTGGCGCAATGGCATTTACGATAATTTTTTTAGCCACCAAGTCTCGAGCAAATCCTCGAGTTAAACCAATTACTCCCCATTTTGATGCCCCATATGGGCCACAATCCCCTAACACTCCACGATTAGAAGCAATATTAAGAATTTTCCCGGATATATCTTCATTTATATAATGCTTAGTTATAGCTTGCATGATAAAATACATTCCTTTAATATTGGTATCAAATATATAATCCCAATCCTCCTCTGTTATGTTAAACATTTTTTTTTCAATATACACGCCGGCATTATTTACAAAAATATCAATTGTCCCCAATAAATTTACTGCCTCTTTAATTTTTTTTTCTGCCACGTTGCTATCAGAAACATCCCACTGCAATACTTTGCAAGAATCACTATTCAGAGAATTTTTAGCTGCTGCCAGTTTGTCAATGTTTCTGCCTGTTATAAGGACCTCGGCACCCTCACTTATAAATTTTTTAGCAATTGCATAACCGATGCCACTGCTTCCACCGGTAATTACCACTTTTTTCCCTGTTAATATTCCACCATAATTAACTTGTGAAATATTAACATAAACAACACCACCTTTACGAATGTATTTGATAATGTTTATAATTGCTTTAATAATTTTCTTTATAAAATTCCCCATACTATCCTCATCCTTTAAATTTCTAATTACCTTCTAAATTTATTAAGTAAAGAATAAACTAATCCTCTTTCATATTGGTTCATACCTAGCAACCAATATGAAAAAAAATATACTAACGTATAGGTACTACCGTAAACTATCAAATCAAAAACTGTCGTTATTGAAACGTGAAACAATATAACAGAACCAGCGATACATGGTAAAATACTAGCCGGAATAAACTTAAAAATCTGTTGGAAATATAATTTAATATCAATTTTTGCAACATAATGAAAATACAGATTGGCAATTATAAGTTGGGAAACAAACATAGTAATACAGGTTCCTATCGCACCGCCAATTTCATTATAACGTTGAGTTAAAGGAATAGTAATAATTACACTAATAATGCAAAAACCTACATAAATAAGATTTATAGCTTTATGTAATTTTTTTGCTCTCACAATCTCAATACCTAAATTTTGAGTCAAAGCTAAGAGAATAGGCGACATTAATAACAATGCTACTATATATGAGTTTTCATAACCAGAACCGATCCAAAATAAAATAAATTTTTCCCCTAAAAAAACAAATGCTGAAAAAACATAAAAAATAATAATGAATTGTATTCTAGCTACTTTTGCAAATAAGGAAGAAATAATTTCATTTCCTTGATTTTCTGCCACCAGCTTGTTAACTCTAGGAATAAACACATTGGATATTGCCGTAGAAAACTGAATAAACATCATATTGAAGAATGTACCAATTGAATAAATAGCTACGGCAATACTACCACAATATCTTCCAACTATAAATTTATTAATTTCCCAATTTAACTTATCCATTATACTCTGTAAAAAAATAAAAAAAGAAAACCAAAATATGTCTTTTAGCAATACAAAGTCCATTTGTTTAAATGAAAGTTCGACTTTTATTTTCCTGATACAAAACCATATATTGATTAAAAATGCGACTATTGTCAAAAAGGTTGTAACCAAGATAACAGCAATAGAACGATAACCAATCATTAACAAAGGTAATGTAATAATAGGATTGCAAATGACTTTTATCAAATCAATGCCTCTTAGAAAAACGAATTTTTCATGTGCGGCTACAAAAGATGAAAAAACACTGCTAGGCATAACTATTGCAACATTAATTGTCATAATAAACAGCAATGTTTTTGCTAAAACCAACTCTTCATCATTAAATTTATTACCTAAAATATCATTAATACGAAAAGAAATTAGGGATCCTAATAATAAAATAGAAATCCCGATTATCATGAAAATCAGAAAAAACATACCATTTAAATTTTTAATTTTATTATTATCATTCTCGACCCTAAAAAGCGAATAATATCTAATATATGCGCCACTAAAGCCAAAATTAAGTAGTGTTAAATAGCCAATTATTGATGCACATAAACTATATACACCAAACTCACTTGAACCTAAATATCGTAACATTATAGGAGTATAAACAATCCCAATTATCGCTGTCACAAAAATTTGCAAATAGGATAATATTGCGCCAGTTTTAAGTTGATTTATAATCTTCACCCTTACTTTTCTCGATCTTTAGAATAGCTTCTGGCATAAATCGTTAAGGGAGATACTTGGTCCCAGTAATGAAAGCTACATCCTGTTTCACTAATTGCCCACTTTTCCTCAATTAGAATACCGGAATTACCAGACGACATTCAGCTTTACTCTCATTTTTCTCCTTTTTCCCGATCGCCATAATAATAGTAATAATACGCATGCTCTTCTTCAATTTCCACGCGATTCAATACTACACCCAAAATATGGCCCTTGGCCTTAATCAGCAAATCCTTCGCTTTTTGCACCATTTCAGGCCGGTTGCTGCCAGCATTGACAACCAGGACAATTCCGTCAACCTTAGCAGCCAAAACAGAAGCGTCGGTAACGGCTACCACCGGCGGTGCATCAATAATCAGCAAATCACAGTGTTCTTTTAAACACTCAATCATCTGCTGCATGCGATCTGCCCCTAGTAATTCAGATGGATTTGGCGGTATAGGCCCGCTGGGGAGCAACCGCAGATTATCCACCTCAGTCTCCTGCAACAATTCTAGCGGACTGACCTCTTCTACCAATGAATTGGTAACCCCCTTATTACGTTTGGTAAAAATTTTATGCTGAACCGGTTTTCTTAAATCACAGTCCATCAGAATGATCCGCTTGCCGGACTGAGCCAAAGCCACTGCCGTATTAGAAGTAGTCGTTGACTTGCCTTCACCAGGGCCAGAACTGGTAAACATAATTGTTTTAAGTTCCCCATCGCTCTTAGAAAACTGAATATTGGTCCGTAAAGTGCGGTAGGCCTCGGCTATAGGGGATTTAGCATCTTCCTGAACAATTAGTCTGCGTTTATTAGACATTACGGCTACCGCCCCTTTGCGAATTAGTAGTAAAAAGCTGTCTCAATTTGTTCCAAAAGTTTGGTTTGGGTTCGCTATATTCACTATCAAAGTGGGGAATACTGCCTAATACTGGCAAATTAAGATATTGGCGCACATCTTCGGCATTAGTAATTGACTTATTCATATACTCTACGCTAAAGGCTGCACCTGCTCCAACAAACAGTCCCAAAATAGCAGCAATAACAATATTCAACGCTTTCTTAGGCTTAATCGGTTCATCCGGTAATGTTGCCATATCGATAATCTGAACATCAGTAGGCTGCATCACTTCACTGATTCGAGCTTCTTCATGCCTTTTTGCGAGCATAACATAGATTTCTCTAGAAACTGCTGCATCTCTCATAAATTTAGCTAGCTCTTGCTCTTTTACCGGCAGTTTACTGAGATCACTCTGTCCATTTTGTATAATAGCATCAATTGCGGTCTGTTGTGCGGTCGCCCCGGCAATTTGCGCTTCCGCCATCAGTTGATTCTGCACAAGCCCCTGATGGATGGGATTCATTGATGGTGCATCAGCAGTAATGACTCGATTGACCTCAGCAGCCAGCCTCGTTTGCGTTTCCTCGATGCCGGCTCTTGTAGCTTTTACCTGTGGGTGATTCTCTGTATATTTTTGAGTGAGTCCCACCATACTGACTTCCAATTCAGCCAGCTTTGTCTTATATTGTTGAATCAAAGGATTGTCAGCAATGAAGCCTTCTTTCTCGGCTCCCAATTGTCTCCGGGTACTAGCAAGTTTTCCCTGAACAGCCGCCATTGTTACAGCATTTTCAGCCGCCAGCTTGTTAATGGCTGCCATCGAATCCACAAGTGCTTTAGTTTCTACATCAGGATCAGTAATTCGTTCTTTTGTCTTGTACTTTTGTAGTTCTTCCTCTGCTTTTTCTACATTGACTTTGGCTTCTTTTAATCTTTCGCCAATGAATTGTCGTACAACTGACTGTTCTGATCTGGATAGATACGTAAGACGATCATTAAAGGTATTCACTAGTGTATCGGCAACGAACTGGGCTTCTTCAGGAGTCCTTGCTGTAACCTTTATCTTAAGAATTTCAGTGTCTTTAACCGGTTGAGTAGTTATGCGCTTTAGCATATCCTCATAATCAGGTATTTCTTCTTTATTCGCCTGCGTCTTATCAATGACTTCCTGTACCACGGTGCGGCTTTTCAATATTTCGGCATAGGTTGACATGAGCTGTTTAGTTGCAGAAGCATTGCCCATGGGTAAATTACTTAGCAATGAGTCCGCCAGGCCCTGTGATTGTTTTACTCGCAGATTAGTTTCCGCTTCATAAGTAGGCGGCCAGATAAAGCTAAGCAGCGCGGATACAATAACAAATGACAAAAAAATTCTCACAATCATTTTCCGCTGTTTCTTTAACGTCTTTATGACATCCCGTAAATCAAGTGTGTTCTCGTCCACTCATGTTTCCCCCGCTCAAATCGTTCTCTTAATCTTCGTTCCCCAATCTGTCAACCTGATAAATTGCTGAAATCCAGGGCAGGACATCGGTAGCAAAAGTAATTTTGCCGTTACTGGTTAAGTAAACAACATCCCCTTCATTTAAGACCACATTCTGACTGACATCTCCATTTTTCAGCAGTTTAAGCAGATTGACTTTTTGGGGTTTGTCCACATTTTCTTTACGAATAATGAATACTTCTTTTTTGGCTGCACGCTTTGTATAACTGCCTGCCATGCCGATAGCATCGAGCAAATTATGCTGCTTTTCCAATTCATACATGCCCGGCTTAGTAACTTCTCCTAGCACATATACACGAGTTGTGCGAAATTTAGCAATGTTTATCGTCACATTAGGGTCTAAGACGTATTTTCCAAGTCTGGTAGTAAGAGCAGCTGTCAGTTCACCTGTAGTCATCCCCTGCACATTAAGTTCACCAGCAAGTGGAAAAGACAGTCTACCGTCAGGGCGGATAACTAATTCTTCATTTTTTAAGTCGTCATAACCCCATACTCCAACTCTAACGACATCACCGGGCCCTAGCTTATATTCATCAGTTTGAGCAAAAGCACATGCCACATTCATCGCCAGCAGCGCCGCCGCTACCCCTGATGTTACAACCTTCTTCATTCTTTTCCTCCCATTTAGTCGAATAATGTTAGTTTTAGTATTCTTTTTTTTCCACCAATATCCTGCCTTGTGAAATTATCAATTATTTGAATTATCTTTGGAAATAAAAAAAAGCACCTTTTGGAAAAGGCGCCAGATTAGCATTTTTTCCCTTTGCATTTGAAAGCAAAAGAGACATAATCCTGCAAAGCTTCTTCTAGGATTTGCGTTTGTGCCAGTGATAGGTTTTCTATTTTAGATACCCCAACAGCGTCTCGGATGATATCATCAATCTGGAAGCTGCGATAGCCTAAATCCTCCAACTGCTTGATAAATTGAGTCACACGCTGTTCTGCCATTGTATTGACCGTCCTTTATGTATTACAATAGTCCCTTTTTTAGGACTATTGTACCATTTTTTCTTTATTATAATTTAAAATTCATTAAAATTCAATTTTTTTCATTCTTCATATTGCGACAAATTCTGCAATAAAAAAGCCCACTTCGAAAGCGGACTTAAACTTTACCCTATTATATTTAATATTCTTTTCATTAATCCAGGCTTTTTAATTGATTTGATTTTTGAGACATCAGCTATTGCAATCTCTTCGCTATTGATAATACTCAGTGGATTAGCAAAAAGTATTTGACGAGTCTTCTCTTCACCAATAAGAGCAATAGACTTCTCAACTGCATCGGTTAGTCGAGGTGTACGAGTCCTTGGGCTATGAGTATCTGAACCAAGAAAATGTACAAGCTGACTAGCTAGCAACACCTCAGCTGTCTTCATCGCTCTTTCGCCCATTTTTCCGACCAGACTCGGTCCATTCACTTGCATAAGAATACCTTTATTTACCCATTCCACTATCAACTCCGGCTTGCGGGAAAATTCCGGATGTCTCTCGGGGTGAGCAAGGATCGGGCTAATTCCCCGTGATTGCAACGTGAAAAAGAATTCATCTGCATATTGTGGAATATGAGTAGCAGGCAGCTCCACCAGTATATATCTCCCGCCATTAAGGCAATAAGGACCGGGGCCCTCAATTAAATTCAGTATATCCATATTTAACGCAACTTCAGCGCCAGGAACAATAGTGAGAGCTATTTTTTCCCGCTTTAATTCATCGCTTAGCTCTGCGCAGAGACTTTGAATACAAGACCACTCCGGCAGCCAGCGGCCTTCGATCACATGAGGAGTAGCCGCAATAACAGTAGTACCATTATCCACTGCAATCCGGGCCATTGCTATTGTATCTTCGATTGTTTTAGCTCCGTCATCTATACCGGGGAGAATATGGCTGTGTAAATCAATCATATTACTGCCTTTCCAATTGCCGTGTTGCGGCAGCTTCATCATTTAAAACCGGTCCAATTACCTGTACTAGATACTGCATAAAACGCTCCCGCAATTCTGGATTCCTTAAAGCATATTCTACCGTAGCTTCCAGATAGCCTTGCTTATCGCCCACATCATAGCGGCGCCCTTCGAAGCAGTGAGCATATACAGGCTTATTTTCAGCTAATACTTTCAATGCATCCGTGAGTTGAATCTCGCCACCCTGTCCTGGTTGCGTATTTTCCAATATTTCAAAAATCTCCGGTTCAATGATGTATCTACCTATTGCGGCAAGCTGGGAAGGAGCCGTATCTATTGTCGGCTTTTCCACCAGATCAGTTACTTGCCAAAGGCGGTCTTTGATATGCACCGGTTTCACGATACCATAATTGCATACTTTATCTCTCGCCACTTCCTGCACTCCCAGTACAGTTCCAGGATTGTCGTTATAGACCTCAATTAATTGCTTCAGGCCAGGTACACTTGCTTCAATAATATCATCGCCCAACAATACCGCAAAAGGATCATGTCCAACAAATTGCTTCGCACATAATATTGCATGTCCCAAGCCCTTGGCTTCCTTTTGGCGTATATAATGAATCGTAACATTTGATAGCTCTTCGACCAGACTAAGTAATTCATATTTACCTTGCGCTTTTAAGCTAAGCTCAAGTTCAATATTGCGATCAAAATGATCCTCGATTGCCCGCTTATTTCGACCGGTTATAATCAAAATTTCTTCAATCCCTGATTGAACTGCTTCTTCAACGATATATTGAATAGTTGGTTTATCAACTATCGGCAGCATTTCTTTAGGCTGAGCCTTTGTGGCCGGCAAAAAACGAGTCCCAAGTCCTGCTGCAGGTATAACCGCTTTTCGTATTTTAGGTGATTTCACAATTTATGCCCCCACTCTATCTCAAAGATATGAAAAAGCTAAAATCGGCATCTATGTTTAACATAGAATATTATATCACAGATACGAAAACGTGTCATATTTGCTAAAATTTGATATCTGATATAATTAATTACCCAAATAATTATTCTTTATATAGTTCCAGATCCTTTGCGAAGCATTTCCATCATGATATTCAAATGCAATTTGGGAAATTTCTCTTCGCTTTCCTGCAAAGGAGTCTACTCCATTTAAGGATTGAATGATTGCTTGCTGTAATTCGCTTTGAGTAAAGCATTTCGGTCCTGGCGTTATCCAGTCATAGTCAAATTGAATATCCCGATCTTTTTCCAGATATTTTTCATAGTCGTAAGCAAAGAAAATCACCGGCTTATCTTGCAGTATAAAATCCATGTATATCGATGAGTAGTCAGTTACCATTATGTCTACTAAAGAGAAGAGGGGATAAATATCTTGAGTACTGCCATATTGGATGATATTCTGGCTCCCCTCCACCCCTTGAACATTTTTGCAGGAGGGATGCAATTTCATGACAAACACAAGGTTATGAGTTTCCGTAAATTTGATAAGCTCAGAGAAATCTAAAGCTCCATCTTCTTGTGGTCCACCACCGCAATCTCTGAAAGTTGGTGCATAAAGTATGATTTTATACCCATTGTCTTTCATCTGTCTCACTTTATTTATGGTTTCAGTATCCGTTCCCAGCAAATCAGATTGACTTAGCTCTCTAAACATCACGTCATTCCGTGGGTAGCCGGCATTTAAACAGTTCTTATAACTAAAAATCGTAGAAAATACATTCTCCGTATAAAACTGCGATGTGGACACAAATAAATCATAGGTTGGTTGAAACTGTAAGCGTTTATAAAGACATTTTAAGAATGCTGACTTAATAGACTTTATTTCACCTTCTCGGTCTGCTTCAAGTCGTTTGAATCCAACACCATGCCAAAGCTGTATTTTTTTACTATAATAGAGCAAATAATTTGTGGCTATTGAAATATCACTATCAACAAAAATCACTTCGGACTGAAGCAGCTTAAAGTAGCTTAACAAGGAAGGGTGCCTAACAACCTGCATATTACGTGCCTCTAGCTCGGCATAAGCTTCCCTATCTTTGGTAATAAAGCAGATATCAATCTTAGGAGCGTTTAACTCATACAAATATAAATATAGATACTTTGCATTGTCGATGAGCTTTCCGCCATTTTTTCCCATAAAGAGTATTGAATTTTTTTTACGAGGAATTATTGTTGCAATCGGAATTATGATAAACCAGCAGATTCCGGTTACAAGCATTTTGCGAATAAGTCTGCTTACAATCTTTCTAACTATTCTTCCGGACATCAATAATATGCCCCCTTAAATCAGGCGCCAAGGTGCGCAAAGATGCCCGTGCAACCTTTTCCGGCTCCAAATCGTATGTTCAACTTCGTTTTCCCAGCTACTTTAATAAACTGTCTAGGGATATGATAACCAAAACGTTCACCTGTTCCAGATGCCAAAATTACGGCATAAACTTTTCTCATCTCTCCCCCACTCCAAACCCTCATCTATATTTATTTCTTTATTTATTTAGCTTTAGCAGCCCATTTACTCTATTATAATCCCGTCTTGCTTTGTAAGTAATGCACTGCCTCCATGACTTGATTGACCCCAATTCCTGCCATACATTGCTTGCCATCAGGACATTTTCTTTTCCAACATTTCCGGCAATCATCCTTTATGGTCAATACAATGTGGTTTTGCCCATAAGGGCCGTTCCGTTCGGGATCGGTAGGGCCAAACAAAGCGATCACACTAGTATGAACCGCAACTGCCAAATGCATCGGCCCGGTATCTCCTCCCACAAAAAAGCTCGCATTTTTAATAATATACGCCAGTTCTTTCAGCGTTGTTTTTCCTGTTAGGTTAATCGCCTTTGGTGCCTTTGCAATAATTTGTGCTGCCAAGGGAGCGTCGCCGGGGGCACCGATAACAACCGGTATAATTCCTGCTTGATTCAGTTCATTCGCTAATTGAGCAAAATGTCCTGTTGGCCAGCACTTGCTTGGCCAATTTGTTCCGGGGGCCAAAACTGCATAAGACTGCCCTGTGGGCAGTCCAGCCTGCTTAGCAGCAGCAGCAGCATTCGCTGCTTCTTCCGCTGTTATATTTAAAGAAAATACCACGTCGGAAACCTCACACCCGACAAAACGTGCCACATCGAGATAACGTTCCACAATATGGCCCTGGCTGTTTTGTCCACAAACAGGCAAACTAACCCACTGACTTAATTCTCGCATATTGCAATAGCCCAGACGCTTCTTAGCTCCACTTAGAGCTGCAATGGCCGCACTTTTAAACAATCCTTGTAAATCAATGGCTAAATCAAATTGCCGCAGTTTCAGCATTTTGGAGAATTCTGGAGCATACTTAATTAATCCGGATAAGGATTTAAATTTAGGTTTATCAAATATAATAATCTCATCTATATCAGGGTTATTTCGTAACAGGTCATAGGCAGGTCTTTCTACTATCCAGGTGATTCGGGACATAGGATACTGCTGCTTTAAAGCATGAGCTACCGGCAGGGCGTGTATTACATCACCAATAGCACTAAGCTTAACTATTAATATATTATTATAAGGTTTGCCGTGGGAGATTGTCACGTCACTTCCGCTCCTCGCAAAGACAGTTAAG
>JAEYSJ010000162.1 GCA_023434855.1 Bacillota bacterium
GCTAGAGATGCTGCGAGAACTAATAGACATTTTTTCATTATTGGTTCCTCCTAGTAAATGTAATGAACTTATTATAAAATTAGGTAAAAATTGGGTGAATCCTGCAACTAAAGTCCTATATTTATTAAAATATTAATAATTTTTAATAAATAAAACTGATTGTATAGGTTATATAATTGGCAGCTTTTTTAAGTCGTGACCAGCAATACTATAAGGCTGCAACATTTTTTTGACTGCCTCGGAGCATTGAAAAAACTTTTTTTATTTTTAGCTGCTAATTAAGTATGAACCTGTACGGATAAAAAATAGAGGGCAGTACATGCCGTCTACATATGCTGGATAGTAGTGGCGTTGTTAGACTAAAAGCCTTAGAAAGGTAACTAATTGACGGTACTTTGACTTTACGCAGTAATGGTATAGGGAAAAATAAAAAAGGCTACCAGTGCAGATTGCATAAAGCGGCAAGCGTTTTGGTGGTTTTTTCTGCATGTATTTATGCTAACGCTGCATACCAAGTCGAATAGCGCTTGTCCTATGGCTAGCTTTGGTGTGAGTCGACATATTTATCGGGTGGTATTAGTGCTTTTTGCATTGATATAAAAATTAAAAGGGGGAGATTTACATGACAAATATAAATGAAAAAAAAGGGGTAATAATTGACAGCTTTAGTGGGGATTCCGGAGTATTCAAGCAATACCCAAAAGACGTTGTAAGCATTGCCATCGTAAATGACGGTACCAGCGATCTAGTGATTGATCTGGGGTATTGTAAGGTAGCGGTTAAACCGGACGAGGTTTTCGACGATAATATTGCGCCTCAAAAAAGTTTCGGTATCCAAGCGAACGGACCATTCCGCAGCATCGTAAGGGGTGAGTGCTAATGTCTTGGTTTAAACAAAAAGGAAAAGGAAATGGATCAGGGGTAACTGACCATGCTCAATTAACGAATTTGGAATATGATGTATCTGGTCATGTTGGCTTTCAACGACAGGTTTCAGTTTGGGAAGCCGGGCAGCACTATACGGTAAATGATTTGGTAACTAACAACGGATCATTATATCGTTGCATTAGCAATCATACAGCAGTTTCCTTAACGGTCGACTTGGCTAATTGGGAATGTTTATCTTCCTTTAATAATGGTGGACAGGGAATAGTGCAGCGTGTTAGCCAACTTAATGTGACGGCACCTAAAACAGTGGAATTGCCCTCGAAGTTGGGTTTGGTACAAGCAAGAATATTTGTACCTGGTCAGGAAAGTACGCAAATTGATTATGATTTTGATAATGCGGATGCCGAAAAGTTTATCATTGACGGACAAAGCGGTGAACTATCGCCTTATTATATTTGGGATGGTACAATGCGGCCTAAGACGGTGTATCAATCCGTTTTCCCTGTACATCGGACGATGGAAACCGGAACATATGATGAAAGTGATTGGATTGATTATAGTGTATTTAAAGCCGTGGAAAAAGTAGAGGTGATATAAATGGAGACCATTATTATTAATAATGAAACCCTCAGTTTTAATAAAATATGGTATGTAGATAATGTTAATGGAAATGACACTACCGGAAATGGAACAGCAAATAATCCCTATGCGACGTTTGCAAAAGCATACGGGGTATTAACTGCAGGCGATGCTGTTAAACTAGCCGCAGGAACATATACTTCATCTAAAATAACAGCAAGAAAAGATGTTACTGTAATTGGTGAAACTCATTTAACGACACTTAAAGTCGAGTTATACTTAGCCGGCAGAGTCAATTTTACTTGCTACAGATTAATATATACAGCAAACATAGATCATGATTTTGATACAAATAGAAACTATTGGTTTACAATAAATCTTAATAATTGCGTGGTGCTAAATACTTCTGTTGTTAAATCTGGTTCCTATGGATCTTACTTCAATTTAAAACTTACCAACTGTTTTGCAGTAGCAAATCTTAGCGGTATGGGGAATAGTAATATAACTCCATCTGTAGTTGTTAAAAATTCTGCGACATCATTTCAATATTTTGTATTTTATACCGTAAAGCCAGCACCTTCATATTCATTGGTAAATGCTGCGTACAATACAGCAGATTATAATATTACTTCTGGCACTTGGCAAAACGCCGGTGATTCAACTATTCTTAATCCAGATGGTAACCGATCTTCGATAGGCGTTTATGGTGGTCCTTATGCATGGGGGAATACCTCGGGAAATGGGCCTGTAAATAAGCTGTTGTTCTTGACTGCCGAGGGGATTAAAAAATTCACAACAGGTTGGCAGTCTGTAGATGGTGATTGGTCTACACTTACAGATGCACAGAAAAAAGTAGTGTTTTTGTCGGATGGATTGGATGTTGCTCTACAACCTACAGCAGAAACTCTAGCACAGCTAGGCAAATACAAAATCTTGCGTTACACGGACAATAGCGTATCTGCTGTGCCAAATCAGAAACTAACGGCTGTTCCACTTGATCGGATATTTATTCCCAAGAGTTTAATCTCTATTTCAAACCTTACCCACTTCAAAAAGGCTGAATTAATCGGTACACTCAGTGGTCAGGGGGCAATGCACCTATTATTGACTACGGATTTACTCACTTACAAGACTTGGGATGGAACAACCTTCCAAAACTGCATTAAACTCAGTTCGGATGGTACAATTAAGCAAAAATGGGTATCCGGCGTATGGGCTGATACGGATTATGCAGGCCTTGCTGCACATGTTAAAACAGTCGGTATTACAGCGGATGCACTTCCGAGCATACCAATGGCAGCATGGGACAGCATGATTGTTGGTCAAAGTGGGTATGGTTTTGCGTACTTGCCTACAATTGAAGCAAGTACGGATGTGTGCACAAACGATAAAATGACTATTACAACTATTAAAGGCGGTAAGTATCGCAAAGCGGTGCATTCTGCTGAGTATGATGTTGAGTATGAGACACAGGATCATGTGATTTTGAAACAATCTGGCGACTGGGAAATCTTATACATTAACTAAGGGGAAAGGCTGCTGTAATATCTCGATAAAAGAAGAATAGCCACATGGCGTTTTGTTTAATCGATTAAAAAACGAGCAATAAGTATGTGTCGAGTAAATTTTTATTGCTCTCTATTTTAAAATTTAACCTGCTAATTAAGAGAGAACCTGTACGGATAAATAATAGAGGGCAATATTATGCCTTCTGGAAAGAGAAAACAAAAAATTCTCTTGGATTCGTGCACAGATAAAAGACTGTCGGCGTATGCTGGCGGTCTTTTCTGTTATCGGAAAGCCGGTTGATGAAAGCCGGGCATCCGACCTATGGGAATCAAATTGCTAAGGAGGTCAGAATGAATAGACAGCAGCAAGCCGGACAAAAAGCAAGGCTATCGGCACAAACAGCTGCGCAGCAAGTGTCCGGAGTTAAAAAAGCGCTAGCTAATGCGGGGGAAGGCAGATGAGCACACCACTAATTTTGCTAAATGAACTTTGCACACTCATTGAACACGCAACCCAGGATATATTACTGGAAACAAAAAATGGGGCCTTTCGTGCTCCGGTTATTATTCCAGGTTTTTTTGATGAAGCGGATTCCGGTGAGGGAAAGCCGTCTCTGGCAGAGGAGATAGAACGTTCTGTACCATATATCATTGTTCGCTTTCTCTCCGGGGAAGAGCAGGCTCAAGCCGGGAGTGCAACCATTAAAATTATTGTCATGACGTATGCAAAACAAGGCCAAGGCTGGCGGGATACGATGAATATTCTGGAAAGAATCCGGCAGACGATTTTTCGGTCAAGGCCGCTGGCCAGACACTTTAATTTGCAAATGCCAGTGAAATATGAAATGCCCGAAGATAAGCCTTGGCCTTATTTTATAGCCTGGATGACTACCCAATGGGAAATCGCCAGGCCTTTATTAACAGAAATGGAGGAAGGTATGTATGGAGAGTACGAGTAAGCAAAGCAAGCAAAAAGCGCCTGCAAAAGCAGAGCGCTTAATTTATTGCGGGCCTAATCTGCCAGGAGGCCTATTACAGCGCAATGCGATTTTTAAGGGCGGGATATTCCCGCACTTGCAGGCTGCTATCAGCAAGTGCCCGGAGATCAGGGCACTTTTTGTGAAGCCGTCAGATTTAAGCCGGGTAAACACTGCACTTGGTCAGCCAGGCTCATTAGAAAACTTGTGCTATCAGGCAGTAGTGAATTTTATTACTAAAGGAGGACTTAAGCGTGGTTTATAAACATGGTGTCTATTCGTCAGAAGTTCCAACATCGATTATTCCACCTGTAAAAACTTCAGCCGGACTGCCGGTGGTATTTGGTACTGCTCCGGTACATCTGGCAACCAATCCGGTACCGGCTAATAAGCCGGTTTTATGCTATAGCTATGCAGAGGCAGTAGCTGCTTTCGGCTACTCTGCCGACTGGGAGAATTACACCCTTTGCGAATTTATTTACAGCCATTTTTCTTTGTTTAATGTGGCACCGGTCGTACTAATCAATGTACTTGATGCAACAGCGCACAAAACAGCAGTTACCGATAAGACGGTGGCCATCGAAGGCGGTACCGCAATCATTAAGGGTGAGCCGGTTATGCTGGATACCCTGGTGGTAAAGCTTGTTTCAGCAGGACAGCCGTTAGTGAAAGGTACTGATTATGTAGTTGGCTATAATGATGATTTGCATGTAGTTATAACACCTGTACAAGGCGGTGCTGTTCTAATTGGGCAAACGTCGCTGGTTATTTCTTATACGAAGCTGAATCCTGACGCAGTCAATAGTGATGACATTGTCGGGGGAATTGATGTCACAACAGGTGAAACGGAAGGACTGGAGCTTGTATCAAAAATTTATCCGTTATTCCGGCTCGTGCCAGGACAGATTTTGGCACCTGGCTGGTCGGGTGATCCGGTGGTTGCAGCTGTCATGCATGCGAAAGCCAGAAATATCAATGGTGTTTTCCAGGCAACCGCTGTAGTGGATATTCCCACAACAGGCACAGTGGCTGTTAAGCAATACACGCAGGCACCGGCCTGGAAAAATGACAATAACTATGTTGATGAGCAGTTGATTGTCTGCTGGCCAAAGGTCTCACTTGGCGGGAAACAGTTCCATTTAAGTACGCAGCTTGCCGGGATCTGCTGCCAGACGGATGCAGCCTATGATGATATCCCCTATGTATCTCCTTCCAATAAATCGCTGCAGGCGAATGCGGCAGTAACGGCTGATGGCAAAGAAATCTATCTCGATTTGTCTCAGGCAAACTACCTGAATGGCGAAGGTATCGTAACAGCGCTTAATTTTATCGGCGGCTGGAAAGCATGGGGCAACCGTACCGGCGCATACCCAGGTATTACTGATATTAAAGATACTTATATTCCGGTCCGGCGGATGTTTAACTGGATCGCCAACACGCTTATTCTCACCCATTGGCAGAAAGTAGACGGTCCTATTACCCGTCGCTTTGTTGAAAGCCTGGTCGATAGTGCTAATATCTGGCTGAACGGATTAGCGGCGCGCGAAATGATTCTCGGCGGACGGGTAGCGTTTTTGGAAGAGGAAAATCCAACTACCGACCTGCTAAATGGTGTCTTCCGTTTACATTATTATGTGGCTCCACCGGCGCCTGCAGAAAATATAGAAGAAGTAATTGAGTACGATACTTCGTATTTCAAGTCTTTATTCGGTGAGTAAAAGGAGGTAGGAAACGTGAATCAAATTCCAGAGAAACTAATTAATTTTCGCGTATACGAAAATAGCGTTAATTTTGCCGGTATCGTTGATGCCGAGCTGCCAGAGCTGCAGTCCATGACCGAAACGGTTAAGGGAGCCGGTATTGCCGGTGAATATGACAGCCCGGTTATCGGGCACTACCAAAGCATGACACTTTCACTGTCCTGGAGGACTCCAACACCTCGATTGTTGTCACTAGCGGCACCGAAGGTCCACCAGCTGGATTTGCGCGGGGCAATCCAGGTTAATGATGCCGCGAACGGACAGTATAAAGCAGTACCGCTGCGGGTAACCGTCAATTGTACTCCCAAAAGTACGAAGCCAGGCAAGCTGGAAGTGGGATCACCAACAGAATCGTCCAACGAATTTGAGGTAACTTACCTGAAAATCTGGTATGACGGCAAAGAGTATATCGAAATTGATAAACTCAATTTTATTTGCAAAATTGACGGTGTCGATTATTTGGCTGCCGTCCGCCTGGCACTTGGCGGTTAAACAAGCGAGCCGTACCCTGACCGGGTACGGCTATTGTTTTTATCGTTGGTAAACAGGCTGCTATGAATCTGATTTTTGCATACATAAGGAGGAACAGCAATGGACGATCAGACCAAAACAACAATGGAAGATAAGGGACTCACGATTGTGCGGTTCAGGAATGCTTTACAGTTTGAGGGTAAGAATTATGAGGCTTTGTCAATGGATCTCGAATCCCTAACCGGTAAAGATGTCATTGATGCTGAGAATGAAGCACGGGCATTAGGGGTGCGGGCGGTGATGCTGGAATCCAGTAAAGAATATCAGGCCATCATTGCCGCAAAAGCAGCTCATGTAACAGTGGATTTAATCAAAGCATTACCAGCAAAAGAATTTAGTTCGGTAACCGGGGAAGTACAGGGTTTTTTGCTCGGTTAGGCATGGGGGCGAAGCCATCCAAACTGTTGCGAAGAATTGCCTTGCGCCTAGCTCAGGAAACACACGCACCGGTTACGCACTGGCTGAATACTCCCTTGTTTGAATTAAATGAATGGATTAGCACGATTATGGAGAGTCAAAAAGGGGTGAAGCGTCGATGAGCCGTATGTATGAAATTGCTTTTGGTATTATGAATTCGACCTTCTCATCGGCTTCAGAAAGAATGACTCAATTCAATACCCAGGTAAAGAGTCTCAAAGCCGAAATGAAAAATCTTGATGGCCAATACAAGAAAAATGCAATTTCGGTATTAGAGTATTCTGCCTCCTATGAAAAATTAACGGCCCAAATGTACAAAACAGAACAACATCAAAAAAGCTATGAAAAGGCTTTTAGCCTGCAAAAGAAAGTGGAGCAATCCCGTACAAATGCCAAAAATAAGATAATGGGTGGCATTGGAGCAGCAAAAATGATTAGCGGTCCTATCTTTACAGCAATGAACTTTGAGAGCGCTATGTCAGACGTTGCCAAGCAAATCGACGGTGCCCGGAATGATGCCGGTCAACTGACCGATGTTTATGATCAGGCCCAAAACCGAGTTATGCAGGCGAGCAAGGATATGAGCATTGGGCCAGAAAACATGGCCAAGGCTTTTGCGGCAGCAGCTAAATCCGGAGTACGGGGTGTAGAAAATATTGATAAATTTGCCCGGATGGGGACAATGATGGGCAAGGCTTTTAAAGCACCAGCTGAACAAGTTGGCACAGATTTTGCCAGAATCGGCAGCAATATGGGGCTGAATTTGCAAACCTCTCAAGGGATGGCGCAAATGGAAGCACTGGCAGATACGGTTAACTATTTGAATGACCGGACCCATGTTGCCGGTACGGATATGATTAGTGTATTAAAAAATACCAGCACAAATGCTGCGTCGATACTGCCCACACTGTCCCAGACAACGTTAGCAGGTATGTCTGCCGCGCTGCTGCACATGGGGGAATCGAGTGAAGCCTCCGGTAGTGCCTTAAATACCTTATTTACCAAAGTTTCAAATGCTCCGGCTCAATCAGAATCCTTTCAAGCGGTGTTGGCGCAGCTTGGCTTGTCAGCGGAAGAATTGCAGTCAGGGGCGCTGACTAATGCCGAAGGCACTATTATGAACCTCTTCGAACGCATTCAAGGTTTAGATGGGGCAAGTAAAAAAAATGTATTAGCTGAGTTGTTTGGCCCAGAGAATATTGACAATATTTCAAAAATATCGGGCAGCTATGAAGACTTCCTGCGCGTAATGAAAATGGGGAATGCCGATGCTGCTAAAGGCAGTTTAGCAAAGGGGTTTGAAATACAGTCCCAAAGTCCGGAGCGCAAACAGGAGGGCTTACAAGCGGCCATTGCCCGTATGGAGATCAATGTAGGCCAACCGGTATTGCCGGATTTTGCTTCTCTCTTGGGTTCATTGAGTAAAGCCGCTGATTGGATTGGAGAAGTCAGCAAGGAATATCCAGCCCTAAGCAGCGCAGCTTTTAAATTAACCGGTGCGGTGGTAGGTACCTCAGTGGCACTTTCTACCCTCGCCTGGGTTGGCTGGTCGATTATTTCTCCCTTTGCCAGTATATATGAATGGTCGAAGCGAATGGAACTGGCAGCCCGTTTAAATACCGGTGCCCAGTGGGCTTGGACAGCAGCTCAGAGGGCATGGAATACTGCTGTGTCGGTAGGAAAAGCTGCACTAGGAGTAGGTCAGTTTATTCTGCGGGCTGCATGGACTGGCATTGTTACTGTCGCCACGTGGGCCTGGACAGCAGCCCAGTGGGCGTGGAATGCGGCTATGACAGCGAATCCCATAGGCTTGGTTATCGCGGGAATAGCGCTGTTGGTTGGAGCGGGATATTGGTTAGTTTCTAACTGGACTGCCGTTCAAGCGTGGTGGACTCAGCTATGGAATGATCCTTTAGCAGCGTTGCAAAGCTTTATTAACGAAATTTATAACCGTTTCAGTCCGGTTATCAACTGGTTACGGGATAGGAAAAAAGAGTTTAAAAACTTTTTTGGCGGCGGCGGGATTCTTTATGATGCTAACGATCATATTAGCCCCAAAGTAGCCATGCAGGTACCAACCCAGGCCAATGGCGCAGCAGCGACTGCACCGGGTATTCCCTTGAACGGAACGCCTCAAGCCATGGCGCTTGCGACTACAGCAGGATATATGATGGATGGCGGTACTCCCTTCAACGAGTTTCTCAATGGGGCGACTGCCCGTGATCAGCGTGAGGAAATCAATTTTGCATTTAATCCCTCTATTTATCTAAATGGTGGCGATGCAAATGTAGAGAGTAAGCTTCGTCAAGTCATACAAGATCAAGTAAGCGATTTTGAATCCCGCATGACGGCCTTTATGGAACAGCAAAGGAGGCTGGACTATGCGTAGATATACAACAGTCCTTGGTGATACCTGGGATTTGATTGCTTATCAACTCTATGGTAATGAACATTTACTGTGGGCATTAATTGAAGCCAATCCACAATTCCGGGAAACGGTACTGTTTTCCGCCGATATGGTGATTAAGGTGCCGGAAGTAACGCCTGCTGCTACTGTTTCCCTGCCGCCATGGAAGAGGTGATAAGGTATGCAGGCTCGCAGAGCAAGACTAAAGCTTTTATATAATAATAAAGATATCTCAGCCGATTTAGCAGCCTATTTAAAAAGTTTTTCGTATACTGACCATGCCAGTGGCAAAGCGGATGATTTACAGATTACCGTTGAGGACCGGGATGGACTATGGATAGGGGATTGGATGCCGGACAAGGGGGCAACGTTAAAAGCGGCCTTAGTTACCGAGCATTGGCAGGAGCAAGATAAGACGGAGGAATTGCCTCTCGGCATTTTTGAAATAGATTCAGTTGACGGTAAGAGTTCGCCGACGGAGATAACGATTAAAGCCCTGTCCATTCCTGAATCATCGTCACTCCGGGGTGAGGAGAAAACGCGCAGCTGGGAAAAAGTAAAATTATCTGCGATTGCCGGGGATATTGCAAGCAATGCCGGTTTTTCCCTGTTTTATGATACGGAGGATGATCCCGAGCAGGAACGGGTAGAGCAAACCGAACAGTCAGATTTGGCATTTTTGCAGAAAATATGTGAAGATGCGGGACTTTCACTCAAGGTTGCTGATCAGCAGATTGTTATATTTGACGATGAAAAGTATGAAGCGCTTGATCCGGTAATGACCATCAAACGTGGGTGGTCCTGGATAGTGGACTATAGTTTTTCCACCTCTACGCGCAATGTCTATTCGGCTTGCAAGGTTGAATACTACTCTCCCGGCGACAATCAAAATATTTCTTATACCTTTACGGCGCCTAACAAGCCGGCAACAGGGAAAACCCTTGTTGTTAATCAGCGAGTAAGCAGTCTCGGCGAGGCTGAGCGATTGGCAAAAAAGAAACTCCGCAAGCAAAATCGCGAGGAAACAAAAATATCATTTACGCTGTTGGGGGATGTGCGATTATTGGCGGCCACAACGGTAATGGTCGAAGGCTACGGGAAGCTGGATGGCAAGTATTTTATTGAAGAGGCTGAGCATGCTGGCTGCGGATACCGGGCAAAGCTTGACTTACGCAAGGTTTTGGAGGGATATTAATGGATGCGGTTTTGAAAAATTTAGTAAGAGTAGGCAGGGTATCCTCTACCGATCCGGAGCAGGCAACCGTCCGGGTAGTATTTGAAGACCGCCAGAACCTGGTGTCCTATGACTTGCCGGTAATCGTCCGTCAGAGCCTGCGCAATAAAGATTACTGGATGCCCCATGTGGGAGAACAGGTTGTCTGTCTTTTCCTACCCAATGGCAATGCCCAGGGATTTATCCTGGGCTCTTTTTATTCCGCTAATGACAGACCGCCTGTCAATACAGGGGAGAAACGGTGTGTGCAGTTTGAAGATGGCACACACCTTGAATATGACTGCTCGAACCACACGTTGACGATTATCGCCCAGGGGCCAGTTCATGTTGTCGGTCAAGTAACAGTTAACGGAGATGTTATAGCTGATGGTATTAGTCTCAAAAACCATGCACATGGCGGCGTGCGTTCAGGCGGCGATACAAGTGGAGTCCCGGTATAGGAGGCAGACATGGAATTTATAGTTTCAGCAACAGCCAATATGAGTAAAGTCAATTTTGCACCGTCAAGTGTTAGGGAAGAAGTCTATCAAAACGTTCGGACGATAGTAGCAACGCCTGTTTATTCAGTTCCCCTAAACCGTTCCTTCGGTGTTAATGCTGTCATGCTTGATTTGCCGCTGCCGGTAATGCAGGCCAAATTAGCAGCTGAAATTGTGCAGGCCATTGAAAAGTTTGAGCCCCGGGTTGCTGTTGTTAAAGTAAGCTTTACTGGTAACGCTGAATCCGGCAATATTAAGCCTTATGTCACGCTTAGGCTAAAGGGGTGAGGCGATGAGCATCGGAACATTTGGTCCGATTACATTTGAAATATCAGCTGAAAAAACACGGACGTTTGATGACTTTAAACGGAAAACGGCGGCAAAATTTGAACAGCATGAGATTATTGGGTTAAAACCAAAATTGGAGTTTATTGCTCCCGGCCTGGACGAGATTTCGTTTCAGGTCATTTTATCTGCCTATCACGGGCTGAATCCATTAAAAGAAGCGAACCTGCTGCGTGAAATGGTTACAAAGGGTGAGGCTAATACCCTGGTTATCGGTGGTGAGGTGCTAGGCAGCTACATAATTGATAACATGAATGAAGCCTGGAAATATATCGATAATCAAGGCAATGTTTTTTATATTGCTGTTGATGTGAGCCTCAAAGAATACTATGTGGCTAGTGATGCTGGTACCAATCCTGCTTCGACTGCTGCGGCTGCAGAAGAACAAAAGCAAGAACAAGTAACGAAACAAGTTGAAGTGAAGGCAAAAAATACGGGTTTCTCTGCTCAAAATATTGCTGATCTAGTGACAGTTGCTGTAAACGGAGTGCGAGATCCTTCACTGGCAGCGACCAGCATATCATCAATCTTAACGGCAACGCAGAATTTGCAGGATAGCAGTGTAGATAGTCCGGCTCAAAACGCCTATGGAAGCCTAGGCTTAGATGTAGCTGGTTTAGTTACTCAATCTATTACCGATCCAATGACCACAGCCATTCATGTATTGGCGAGAATTTCTAAGACCGATACTGCTGATAAGATGGCAGCAGCGAAAGGAATTTATGGGGCAAAAGCTGCCGGCAGTGTATTATTGGTCGCACAGCGACTGAAAGGAGTGAGATAATGGCGTTTGATGATTTACCATCAATCAGTTTTGTTGACACTGATGCAGCGAATATTGAGGCAGCAGTGATAACGATGTATGAAGGCATTACCAGCCGGTCACTTGCTCAGGGCGATCCTGTCCGGTTATTTTTACAGGCCATGGCGGCTATTATTATTCAACAACGTATTCTCATTAATGAAAGTGCCAAGCAAAACTTGCTTGCCTATGCCCAAGGACATGTCCTCGATCATATGGGGGCACTGGTTGGTGTTAACCGATTAGGGGCATCAGCAGCACAGACGACGATTCGGTTTACCCTTTCCGCTGTGCAGCCGCAAGCTGTGACAATTCCGGCGGGGATTCGCGGCACAACAGCCAATGGAGTCGGTTTTCAGGTAGCTAATCCTATTGCCATTCCGGCAGGGTCTTTAGCTGGTGATGCACCGGCAGTTTGTATACTAACCGGTACGATTGGCAATGGGTATGTACCCGGTCAGATCAACCAATTAGTCGATCCTCTTCCCTGGATACAGTCTATAGCCAATATTACCGATAGTGAAGGCGGAGCGGAACCGGAAGATGATGATGCGTACCGGGAGCGTATCCGGCAAGCGCCTGAGAAATATAGTGTGGCTGGCCCGGAGGGGGCCTATCGCTTTTGGGCTATGTCGGCTAATCAAAATATTGTTGATGTGTCGGTGCGAAGTCCAAGTCCTGGTGCCGTAGAGCTCAGGCCGCTGCTCAAAAACGGTGAAATCCCCGGTACGGAAATTCTGGATACTGTATTAGAAAGTGTAGGGAATAAAAAGGTTCGCCCTTTAACAGATCAGGTCATTGCCTTACCACCGGAAAGCGTAAGCTATGATGTTAACCTGACTTATTATATTGACAAGGATAATATTACGCAGACAGCAGCTATCCAACAAGCAGCTGCCAAGGCTGTTAATGATTATAATTTATGGCAAAAAACAATGATGGGACGAAGCATAAACCCGACAGAATTAATTTGGCGGCTACGCGCCGCCGGAGCAAGCCGTGTGGAGGTTGTGCTGCCTGAGTTCCTTGCTCTGGAAAAATATCAGGTAGCTCAGGTAAACACAGTAGCAGTTGGATTTGGAGGTATCAGCGATGGTTGATATAGCGCAGATCAAGCTGATTGATTTAGTTCCGCCCAGCATTAAGAATGATCCTGCTATTCAGGCAGCAGCGGCGGTACTTGATACTGAACTGCGCAAAGTAACGGCTGCTATCCCCACAACTCTTCTATTACCCCGGCTTGATGAGCTGGCAGAGGATATTGTGGATAGTTTGGCCTGGCAGTTTCACGTTGACTTTTACGAACCGGGAATTAGCTTGTCGCAAAAGCGCAAGCTGGTAAAAAACGCAATTGAAGCTCATCGCCGCAAGGGTACACCTCATGCGGTGGAAGAAGTTGTAACAGCAATTTTAGACGATGCAGTTGTTCAGGAATGGTTTGAATACGGTGGCAAACCGTATCATTTTCGTGTCATTAAAATAAATGGTCAGGTTACGGCCGAAATGTATCCGAAACTAAAAAAAGCGATCGATACAGTAAAAAACACCCGCTCCTGGCTGGAGGGCGTTTCTTTGTACCGGGAAATGGACGGGATTGTCTATATAGGGGGAGCCTACAGCAGTTTGAAAACAGTTACAATTCTACCGGCAGCTTTCCGGGCGCCTCATATCTCAGGAACGACTTACCGGGGTGGCACTGTTTATAACCGAAAAGGAGTTGAAATCAAGCATGCCTAATTGGAATGGCACATTACTAACAGCTAAGGGAAGAGCCCTGCAGGCCAAAGTGGAAGCTGGAGCTACTATGAGCATTACCAAATTTAAAATTGGTGATGGAACGATAGGCAGCGGGCAGACTGTTGATGCTTTAACTGACTTACTAGCGCCCAAGAAAAACCTTGGCATATCCTCGCTAACGCCTTTGGAATCAGGCGTTTGTAAAATAACGGCTGTAGTTACTAATGCTGGCTTAACAGCAGGGTTTTATGTCCGCGAACTAGGTATCTTTGCACAAGACCCCGATTTGGGGGAAATTCTCTACGCCTATACAGCCGATGGAAGTCCGGATTACCTGCCGGCAGAGGGCGGTACTGTCGCAGTAGCTGAAGAACTGGTAGTACAGCTAGCCTTTTCGAATGCAGCTAATATTAAGGCGACTATTAGCCTGGATGGGTTGGTTACAACGGCTATTTTAAATACCCATAAAAATACAGCAGTGATAGATCATCCTGATGGCAGTGTCACTGATGCTAAAATAGGTAACCGGACAATAAGCGATACCGTTACTGCAGCGGATGGGGCCGATACACCAACTCGCCTATGGAGTAAGCTTGGCAACATGGTTAAGCAAATAACCGGCAAGGCAAATTGGTGGATACCTCCTGCGGTAACCTTGGAGGCAATTAATGCATTAATTACCTCTACTGCGGCGGCCGGAAAACTGCTGAAACTAGATAGTAACGGACAATTGCCTGCTGGAGTTACCGGAAACGCAGCGACTGCTACCAAACTCGGTACAGCTAGGACAATAGCCATAAGCGGCAAAGCTACTGGTACAGCAACGGGTTTTGATGGTAGTGGAAATATCGTAATACCTGTTACCGCAGTTACAGCAGATAGCTGTGCAGGTAATGCAGCAACTGCTACAAAACTAACAACTGCTAGGACAATATCTCTAAGCGGCAAAGCCACGGGAACAGCAACAAGCTTCGACGGTAGTGGTAATATAGTGATTCCTGTTACTGCAGTTACAGCAGATAGTTGCAGCGGTAATGCAGCAACTGCTACAAGGCTAGCAACTGCTAGAACAATTGCCTTAACAGGGGATGTTACCGGAAATGGAACTTTTGACGGTTCCGGTAATTTGTCAATTGCAGCTACTGTTATGGCGGGGATGCCTTTAGGATTTACGTTTTCCATACTTGCGAATACCCCGCCTGCCGGATGCTTAGCGCTGCAAGGGGCACTAGTC
This sequence comes from Bacillota bacterium, assembly GCA_023434855.1. The sequence continues at coordinate 14,899 of JAEYSJ010000162.1, forward strand.
AGCCGAACTGCTTACCCTGATTTATGGGCATGGGTGCAGGCAAATGCGCCGTTAATTACTGAGTCAGCTTGGCAAACTCAAGCGGCAGCACAATCTTCAATTGGTGCATATTCAAGTGGTGACGGCAGTACGAATTTCAGACTGCCCAAGATTGTGGACTTTATTCGCGGTAGCGATACGGGTAGAACACCGGGAGCATGGCAAGAGGACGCCTTCCAAGGGCACTGGCATAAATATGGTAACGGCACAAGCGGAAACCACCTTACTTTCGGTGGGCCGTATTCCGCGCCAACATCCTTACGAGAAATCGCATCCGCCTTCGACCCTATGACTGACGGTACGCATGGAACTCCAAGGGTGGATTCGGAAACACGTCCCAAATCTATAAGTATGTTATGGTGCGTAAAGGCTTTTGGAGCGGCAGTTAACCAAGGAACGTTGGATATAACCGCATTAGCTAATCAGATGGCTAGTAAAATAGATAAATCGGAAAGTGGGTATGGAACTAAGGTTTGGCTGTCAAATGATTACCCGTTTACGTTAGGGACACCGGTAATAATCGCGCATAATCTTAACCTACCAGATCCATTAAAAGCCAGGGGAGAAGTACTGGTAAAGTGTACTGTAGCCGAACTAGGCTATAGCGTGGGAGATTATGCTATCGGCTGGGGCGGTACAACAACTAGCGGCAGTAGTCGAGGAACGGATCCGGTGCTGACTACCAACACAATCCAGTGGAATTGTCACCAGCTTACAGCTACGCATAAAACGATGGCAACAGGCGGCACTACGCTTACCGAAGCTAACTGGCGGTATGTATTCCGTATATTTTACTAAGGAGGGAAATAAATGATTGCACGTTATTGGGTAAGTTCAACTTTAGGATTTTACTCCGGAGATAAGGTAGAGGATGCACGGGAGGCTAATGCGGCAGAAATTAATCAGCAATTAAATCCAGTAAAAAGTTTGGAAGATTTAAAACCAGCAAAGTTGCAGCAAGTTGAAACCTGGACAGCCTCCGCAATAACCAGCGGCTTTATATCGGCAGCTGCTGGCGTAATTGCCACATACGACAGCACTGAAGCTGATCAGCAGAATATAATGCTTATGCTGCAAGCAGCACAGAACGCAAATTTTGCTACTCATCCGGTTTATAAGGGCAAAATCCCGATTCGGGCAGTACCAGAAGGCCAGTTCAGCAAAGTAGTCTTACAGCTTAATGCCGCACAGATGCAGCAGCTAGTAATAGATATGGCGCTTCATATAGGAGCGTGTAAACAAACAGGATGGAAGCTACAGGAAGAAGCTGCTGCAGCCAAAACGGTAGAAGAAATACACGCTATCAAATGGCCAGAGTAGGTAAGTAGCGATGATTCATAGAGCTGTTAGTTAATAGAGAGTCCCCGTTATTCCTTTTAGACTAAGCTGTAGCTCTAGAAATGCATAGTATGATCAAGAACTCTATATAGTTTGAGCCTTCCAGCGATTTGCTGGAAGGCTTTTTTGCGTTTTGATGCAATAATCTACTCTCTACTGAATAAGGAGTATTCATATTCAGTGATTGTCTGAATTTTCTACTGCGCTAAACGAACAGATGTGTTATCCTATATAACAAGACGAACGAGGGCAGGAGGGATTTCCGATGGCAAAACACAGTGAAATCATGCAGCAAGTATTTGCGCATATGGCGGGGATGGTGGTCGTTGATCAACAGTCGCGGATTGTGTTTGTCGAGGAAACCTATGCCCGGTCAAGAGGAATTGATCCGCAGCAAGTAATTGGCTGCTATGTTAAGGATA